>CABQJX010000020.1 GCA_902464595.1 uncultured Lachnoclostridium sp.
CGCATGGGGATAGCTTCACCAGCTGCATGACCCCCGTCGAAACCAGTACAACCCCCGATGAATCCGTGAACTGTATTCTGGAATGCTAACGAAATCCTGCGTGTTTTCCATATTATCAGGTTCCTTTATTGCTGTCAAGCCCTATTTTTCTTGAGTTTCCGCAGTTCTGTCCACAGAACTCCTCTTTCGACTGACTGCTTATACACAACTTTCAAAAAATGCCCAAAATATAAGGAATCTTCTTCCTTTTTGATGTAAAATTAAGCTACCAACTAAAAACCTTACGAAACAAAAAGAAGGAGGATTCCTTATGATCCATTTTACATCAAAAACCTATCAAATGAAACGGGAAATTTTAACTTTTTCAACTAATTTTTCCAGAAGGCTTCCTAAACCTGAAAAAAAGTTTATGGCTGACATCAATTATGGCATCCTTGCTTCCGGCAGCTGTCTGCTTACAGACGTCGTTCACCAGTTACATGAGCCTTCCAAAAAGATCAATGGTGTCGACCGCCTTTCCAGACATTTAGCAAAAGGTATACCCAAAAACGCTTTGAACGCTTACCTGGCCCATATAAAAAAATGTTGTCCGGCTCACCCTGTCATCCATATTGATGACAGCGATATTGTAAAACCCGATGGTTATAAATTTGAATCTCTTGGCTGGGTCCGCGATGGTTCAAAGAGCACCGCTACAAAAAATGTCTATCAGAAAGGATACCATGTAACGGAAGCCACGGTTCTTACCAGCAACAATCATCCGGTCAGTCTTTTTTCAGAAATTCATTCGTCCGCTGAAAAAAGCTTCACTTCCATCAATGACATTATTTTTTCTGCTATGGAACGTGCAGCTGTATTGTTTGGAAAAGCAACCTTTGTCATGGATCGTGGATATGATGATAACAGGATGTTTCTGAAACTGGATTCCATGAACCAGGATTATGTCATCCGCCTGACTGCAAAACGGAAGCTCCTGTACCATAATAAATGGGTATACGCCACCGAACTGCGTAACAGACGCAAAGGAAAAGTAAAACTTCCTCTGTTCTACAAGGGAAAAAAGCACGAAGCTTATCTTTCCCATGTGAAAGTACAGATAACCGCATCCAGAAAAGATATCTTTCTGCTATTACCGGCTGGCTAAAGGCATCTCCGGCATACTGTCCTATGCCAAAGAAGGCGTCAAGCTATGGTTCAGGACAAGACGTCCTGCATACCGTCAACTCTGCCTTAAACTGGCTGTTTAAATTAGATAAAAGAATAGATATCCCCAAAGCTCGGTTCCGACGGGGCTTATTAAAGTGCTTCTAATCACAGAACTGCCATTTTGAAATTTTCAAAAAGTCGGCAGATTGGTACTTTGGGCAGACATGTTCATTTTTAAATTACATTTTGCGGAAACTCAAGCTATTTTTCTTTCCTGAGACTCCCCTTTATAAATAAATGCTGCAAATACTACTGTTACTGGTACACTGAGCACAATACCAAAGCTTCCTGACAGCCCCTGCATCACAGCAATACCAATGTTATTAGAATTGATGATCTGAAGAAACGGAAGGTCATAGGCATAGTTCATTAAGAGCATGGATACGCTGCTCCCGGCAAATGCTAAAATCAGAGTATTGGAATCTGTTCCCATCATGTCCCGTCCCACACGCATTCCTGCTTTCATAAGCTCCCCACGAGTAATCTGAGGATTCTGGTCACATAGCTCCTTCATAGCACTGGAAATAGACATCGCTACGTCCATAACTGCTCCCAAAGCACTAATCAAAAGTCCCGAAAACAGGAGACCTCCCACCTGTATTCCTTTTACCTCATAAAGTGTTAAAAGACTTTCGATATCCGATACATTCCACCCCGTGACCCCAGAACATTTTGAAAAAATAGTAGCAGTGATCCCTGCAATAATAACACCAGACAGAGTTCCTATCGAAGCGCACAATGTTTTTTTTCCAATACCGCTTATAAGGTACATTGTCACTAACGTAGTAAGTGCACATATCCACACAGCAGTCCAAAAGGGCGAGTATCCCAGATAAACCAATGGAAGGTATACCCAAATGATAGCTCCAAAAGTAAAAATCAGCGCAATAGCTCCCTTTATCCCTTGTCTTCCTCCCACGATACAAAGAGCCGCAAGATATAGAAGAGCGAATCCTATGATAACCGCTTTTCGATCCATTGAATAAATGCTGGTGATCACAGAATCCCCAGCTACGCTTTGCAGAACTACCACACGCATTCCAACTGTACAGGCTGCCCCGAAAAGATATCCCGCACTGCTGGTAGTAACCAATTCTTCTCCTTTTTTTACGCCGCTGTTCATTTTCACAACTACCTTCTGCTGTCCGACTCGCATTCCATTTTCTTGAATATTGTCTTCCAGGATTTCTACAACCACTCCTGTTTCAAAAGTCTGCCCTGTTCGGTTAATCAATTGTGTCTTTACCACCTTGTTAAGCTTCCATACAGTCAATACCATAAGTACAATCATGCCTATTGTGATCAGGCAGCGCTTTATAGGCAACTTCCGTTTCCGTTCCATATATCTTTCTATTCCTTGTGCGCTTTCTTTTTTGATTTTCATTCTTTTCATTTAAATCAATACGGCTGAAATTTCTTTCTCCTTTATATGAGTAAGAATATTCCAGCCGCATCTTATTTCTTGACAGGGAAGGGTTAATGTCCTACCGTTTTATGGATCGTAAATGTGTTGTCGATCATCTCTGCCTTTCCATCATCAGTAATCTGATAGGTAGTAATCTTAAAATCGTCCTTTGTCAAGTTGATCACAGAATAACTTGGCAGCCAATTCTGACTCCTCGTTTCAATATAATCCTGCTGTGAATTGATAAGTTCATAATATTTAGAGCCAGACGCAGAGTTGGCTGTCATATACAGTGTTCCCTTCGGATTTGTTACAACCGATTTTCCTGAGCTCTCAATCGTATAGCAGTGATTATCGTCTGTAAAATATCGTTTGCCTGCTTCCTCTGCCTCATTCTTTGGATATAAGGAAATAGATTCATTCGTTTCCAGGTTATACGCATGATCCCAGTCATAATCATCACCAGATTCATTCAGCCGGAACTCATAAGAATTATGGGACTGACCATCTCCATAAAGAATCTTGGAACGGCTATAGGTATGATCGTGTCCCTGCAGTACCACATCTATATCATATTTGTCAAATACCGGTGTCAACTGAGTCCTTAAAATCATGCCGTCTGTATCAGAATGATCCAAACCAGAACCATAGATGTCCTGATGGATGGTTACGATACGCCATTTTGTCTTTGGAAAATTCTCTATCGCTTTTTTTATAGCCTGTTCATGTTCTGCCACATTATAATTGTTCGTATTAAGTACAATAAAAAGTCCGTGTCCATAGGTGTAATAATAATCTCCTCCGGCTTCTGTCATACCCAGATCAGTAGGATTGGGATTATTAAAATGATAGCTGTAATCCTTATTTAATGAATCATGGTTTCCAATCGCTGTAGCAACTGGAAGGCGTTTCAAAGCGCTGGCAGATAAATAAGCCGCATATTCTTCTTCCTTTGGCTTTCCAGTCTTATTAACTTGATCACCTGCTGAAATAATAAAATTAAGATCTGGGGTATGCTCCAATGCTACATCTAAAGTTCGATCCCAAGCAAAACCGTCATTTCGGGCAGCAGTATTCGCTGCTCCTGAATCTGCAGACAGCTTTCCCTCTCCCTGGGGCTGTCCCTTAGAAGCCCCTACCTGCGGATCACCTACATAAAGAATCTTTACATTGTCAAAACTCCCTGTCTTATAAATCTCTGCTGGTGTCCGAGCCCCGTTCTTCTCTACCGAATAATAATATGTAGTATTCTCTTTCAAACCATCAACAGTAACATAATTATAGGAATATATATTTCCTCCTGTCATAGAAGGATCTACGCTGCCTGACGTCCCGTGGTAAGGCTCCAGATCATTTACATCTGTTCCAAAATACACCACCGGAATCCCCTTATCCCCCTGACTATACCATGCAAAATTTAACTGTGAAGCGACTGATCCTGGAGTAAGGGACACATTGGTATAATCATTTGCCACCTGCTCCCATTTGCTTACCCATTCCTGCCACTGCTGTGATCCTCCAACTATTGACGAATCGTTATAGTGAGTGGTAGCTGCCCATACCTGATGTCCTCCAATTGCCAGAACACCTGCTAAAAAACCTGCTGCGATTCTTTTCTTTTTCATACCATTTTCCTTCTTTTCTTCCTAATTGGATTGTTCCAATCTCTTTCCGAGACCATCTGCACATTCTCCTTATTTACAGACAGAAATTCCTTTTTAATACTTCAGAATATTTTCTAGAAATCAGGAGAATTTACTGCATGATTTTAGTATAGAAGGGAATTGTAAAATTTTCTATCGCTAAAATGTATAAACTCTGTTAAATTTTTCCTTCTTCCTTTTCCCATCTATGGACAGCTGACTATAAACCTTATGATTACTCACGTTCAATTGTTACATCATCTTCTTATCCGTTTGAAGCAGACAAGAAGATATATAGCTGCCTTGCATTTATTCTGACTTTCCGTTACAATTATAAGGAGGCAGAAATCCAAGTCAGCCTGCTTTTTATCCTAATATCTTATTTACGGAGGAATACAGATGAAGAATTTAAATAATGTAATGAAGGAATTTAAGTCTTTTATTCTCAAAGGAAACATTATTGATATGGCTGTCGGTGTCATTGTGGGCGGCGCATTCAGCAAGATTGTAACCTCTCTGGTAAACGATATCCTGATGCCTGTCATAGGGGCCCTTACTGGAGGTTCCAGTTTTAACACACTGAAATATGTACTCCGCCCAGCTCAGGTTATAGATGGCGCAGAAGTGGCGGAAACTGCCATTCTCTATGGCAGTTTCCTTCAAAATATACTTGATTTTCTTATTATCGGTGTGTCCATGTTCTTTATGGTAAAAGCTGTGGCCATGATCAGCAGCCGTTTCCGTCATGAAGAGGAAGCCCAAAAAGAAGCGGCCGCTCCAGCTGGTCCTACTCAGGAAGAACTGCTGACAGAGATCCGTGATCTTTTAAAGGAAAGAAACCATTAATAAAATCGGATCTTTTTTGCATTTTCAACAAATTCCCTGTTGTTTCTGGTACGTGAGAACAGATCAAGGATCTTTTCTACCGCATCCTCAGACTTCAGGGAATTTGTGGCCTTTCGGATGCTATCCACAGCTTCTGCCTCCTCTTTTGTCAGGAGAAGGTCATCCCTTCTAGTGCCGGATTTCAATATATCAATAGCTGGGAAAATCCTCTTCTCAGACAGCTTCCGATCAAGAACCAGCTCCATGTTTCCAGTTCCCTTAAACTCCTCATACACTACATCGTCCATACGGCTTCCCGTATCCACTAAGGCAGTAGCCAGGATCGTCAGGCTTCCCCCTTCCCTCATATTTCTGGCTGCTCCAAAAAAACGTTTTGGCATATGGAGTGCTGCTGGATCCAAACCGCCGGATAGAGTACGGCCGCTGGGAGCCACCGTCAGGTTATAAGCTCTTGCCAGACGTGTAATACTGTCTAACAGGATGATCACATCCCTTCCATGCTCCACCAGACGCTTTGCCCTCTCGATCACCATTTCTGACACCCTCTTATGGCGGTCAGGCAGCTCGTCAAAGGTAGAATAGATCACTTCCACATTAGAGCCTACGATAGCTTCCTTCATGTCCGTAACCTCCTCCGGCCGCTCATCAATCAGCAGGATGATCAGGTGCATGTCCGGATGATTGTTGGTAACTGCCTTCGCTACCTGCTTTAGCAGAGTGGTCTTTCCTGCCTTAGGAGGAGACACAATCATTCCCCTCTGCCCCTTTCCCACTGGCGCCAGAAGATCGAGCACCCGCATAGCAGTCGTATTTTTGCCTCCGGGCATTTCCATATGGATCCTCTCGTTTGGAAAAACAGGCGTTAGATCCTCAAAGTTTGGACGCTTCTCCACAATACTCAGAGGATACCCATTCACTGTTTTAATATAAAGCAGGGCTGCAAACTTTTCTGTGACAGACTTCACCCGTCTGTTTCCTACAATAATATCTCCTGTTTTCAGATTAAAACGGCGGATCTGTGAGGGCGCCACATACACGTCGTGCTCACCCGGCAAAAAGTTTTCACAGCGGATAAAGCCAAAGCCATCCGGCATCACCTCCAGGATTCCATTGGCCTCAATCCCACTGTCTAACTCCGCCATATCCTGGCTGGAAAGAGTAAGAGCCTCTGCCTTCATTTCCTGACGCTGGTCATTCTTAGACTCAGAACGCGGCTCATATGTCCTGACCGGACGCCGGTTCTCGCTCCGATCGTCTGTCCGGTTTCCGCTTCTGTCGTCTGTCCGGTTTCCACTCCGGTCCTCTGTCCGGTTCCTATTCCGACTGTCTGCTCCGTCGTCGCCTTGTCCCTCCTGGCTTCTCTCATTTACACGGGCATTTTCTTGAGAATCTTCTTCAGCCTGTCCTCTCGCCGCCTCCTGCCTGCGGGCTCCATTTTCCTTCCCCGCCCCTCTTGACGGCTCTCTCCTTCTGGACTTACCTCGCTCTTGTCTGGTCAATGGGCTCGCCTCTTGTTTTTGGGGGAGCTGTTCTTCTTTTGGCTCTCTCTCCGCTTCCTTGCAGAGCAGATCAATGATCTCTGCTTTTCGCAGTGTACTAATCCCTTTTATCCCACGGCCTTTTGCCATTTCTTTTAATTCTGAAAGAGGCAGCGTCTGCAATTTTTCACGCATTATATCTCTCCTTATTTGAGTTTATTTTCAATATCTGAGTTTATTTTTTAAGATTTCTTTCGCTCAAAACACGCGAAAGCCTGGTTTATTTTTCTCATTCGTTGTGAAATTCTGGTAACAGTTCTGGATTTATATCAGATCTGAGAATAGATGAAGACAGACGTTAACATAGCTGACCAGCCAAAACGACGGTCAATGGAACATCCCTTTTCTACTGATGGTAGTATCATTATATACTCGAATCCGGGAAAATGTAAAGGAAAAGCTTCACAAAATCTTTTAGAAATACAAAATTCATCTTTTTTTCAGACAAAAAATGGGACGGTATCCCTAAAATACCGTCCCATGGCCCATTTTCGGCCTTTTTATTTCTTCCTGTTACCCTCAGCATATGGAACCTGCCCATTGGATGTCCATATACTGTATATCCTTTTTCCTAAATCAATACATATTTTAAAACAAAGAGCACTGCCAGCACATACATAAGAAGGCTGATCTTCTTTTCTTTGGCCCGTCCTGTCAGAACATTAATCACTACATAAGAGATAACGCCCATGGCAATTCCCTCAGAAATACTGTACATAAAAGGCATTGCGATGATAGCAATATAGCTGGGGATTGCCTCTGTAAAATCATTAAAATCAATCTTTAAAATAGAGCTGACCATTAAAAATCCTACAATGACCAGGGCTGGCGCTGTAGCAAAAGAGGGGATAGCCAAAAAGATCGGTGACAGGAACAGAGATAATCCGAAGAAAATAGCAGCTACAACTGCTGTCAATCCAGTCCTTCCTCCCTCTGCAACACCGGAGGCACTCTCCACAAAAGTAGTTGTCGTAGATGTTCCAAATACAGCACCTACAGAAGTTCCGATCGCATCAGATAAAAGAGCGCCTCTGATTTTCGGAAGCTTTCCGTCCTTATCCAGCATATCCGCCTTGGATGCCACTCCAATGAGGGTTCCCAGAGTGTCGAACATATCCACAAACAGAAATGCAAACATGATAGTCAGGAAATTAAGGGACAGGACTCCACTGAAATCCATCTTAAAAAAGGTGGGAGCCATGCTCTTGATTCCCAGTCCCTGTGTAAAGTCAGGAAGCACGCTGAACATGCCCAGGTCTGCATTTGGCTGATACAAGCCAGTGAACTCGCAGATGATTCCCAAAAGCCAGGTGATCAGGATTCCCCATAAAATATTTCCCTTTACATTCTTTACAACCAGGATTCCTGTGATCAGAATGCCGATCAGCGCTAATAATACAGTAATTCCTACGGAATTGAATGTACCGTCTGCAAGGGAGCCCTTAAATGAAAATACGGATACCAGCGTTGCGCTCCCTACTACGATCTTTGCATTTTGGAGACCGATGAACGCAATAAACAAGCCGATTCCGGCGGATACCGCATGTTTTAGGTTCATAGGGATCGCATTGAAAATAGCCTCCCGCACATTGGTCAGAGACAGGGCGATGAAGATCAATCCTTCTACAAATACCGCTGCCAGAGCCATCTGCCAGCTATACCCCATCTGAAGCACCACCGTATAAGCAAAATAGGCGTTTAATCCCATTCCGGGAGCCAGCACAAAGGGATAATTGGCAAAGGCGGCCATCAAAAGAGTGGCAACTAAGGAAGCCAGAGCCGTAGCAGTAAACACAGCACCGCGATCCATACCCGCCTCGCTTAAAATGTTTGGATTTACTGCCAGAATATAAGCCATCGTCATAAAAGTAGTAATACCAGCAATGACTTCTGTTTTAACGTCTGTATTATTTTCTGACAAGTGGAATACCCGTTCTAAAAAACCCTGGTTTGTTTTCTCCATACCTCATACCTCCTTAACAATTACCCCTTATAAGGGAGTGCCGTATAAAATAGGATCCTAAAAAATCTGATGCCCTGCTACATACTTTGCTTCAATATGGCGTTCATCGGAAAGATAAATCATCCGTTCCAGACGCTCTCTTACGCTGAGAGGCTGGGGGTGACGCAGAGATTCATCATTCAATACTACAATATCCGCTTCATATCCCTCCAGAAAGCTTCCTACCTTTCCAAAGAAAGAACCGCCTCCCATAGTTCCGAGATAAAATGCCTCATCAATGGTAAGGGGCTTCAAGCCATCATCTACCAGCCTCCAGCGAAGCTTGGAAACCTGCACTGCATCCGCCATAGCCCGGAAAATGGACTCCCCGGCTCCTCCAGCCACATCGCTTCCCAATCCCACATTCATCCCACGGTCAAGGAATGTCCTTACCGGAGCGATTCCAGAAGAAAGGTTGGTATTGGACTGGGGACAATGGGCAATATATACCCCCTTTTCTGCCATGCGGTCGATCTCTTTCAGAGGCGGCCATACGCAATGGGCCATAATGGTCTTTACTTCTCCTCCAAACAATCCAAAATGATCATAAGCGTCGCCATAAAAATCGGACCATGGGCATAACTCCTGTACCCAGCTGATCTCACTTTGATTCTCTGACAAATGGGATTGGACAGGCAGATTATAATGCAGCTGCAATTCCTTTAGCCCTTCCATCAGATGATCTGTACAAGTCGGGATAAATCTGGGCGTCAGGATCGGTGTTGTGTGATCATATCTCCCTACAATATCCTCTAACCATTTTTTGGTCTCTCCCAGAGATCCCTCTGTGGTCTCTACTAAGAAATCAGGGCTGTTCCGGTCCATATTTACCTTGCCGATCATAGTGCAAAGGCCGGTCGCCTCCATAAGATCCATGAGCAGAACCGTTGCCTCACGGTGAAGGGTGGAAAAGATGCACGCCCTTGTGGTAGCGCTCTTTTTCATATTTTCAGCAAAAATTTCATATGCTGTGCGGGCATATTCCAGATCCTGGTATTTTGACTCCTCCGGAAAGGTACGGGTGTTCAGCCATTCAAGAAGCTCCAGATCCATTCCCAATGCCCGGAACGAATACTGAGGTGCATGAACATGCAGATCGGTAAGACCTGGCACAATAAGCCGGTCTTTATAATCTGTCAATGGCAATCCGCTGTACCTTTCAGGAAGATGTTCAAATACTCCCGACACAATTCCCTTTTCACATACCAAATATCCCTGCTCCAGACAAATGAGCGTTTCTGCATCCTGACTGTAGCAGATATTTCCCTTTAACACAAAATTCTCTGTCATAGGTTTTTCCTTTCTGCTTTCTGTAATCTCTCATGACCTATATCGCATCTCCAAAGAAAAAGCGCTGTCAAAGAGTTTTACATAAAAAACTACCGCTGTCTACCTACAAGCTTTACACACACTGGCCCGCCCTTTTCAGGCAGACAGCAGCTGATTGAAAACTTATAGTCAACTATTACGGTAGTTGGTAGAAACGCTCAACCAATCTTGAGCATATATAAGCTTTGGTTACTTATATTGGATTCTCTATTTAATTGTATTATCTGCAGATACTCCCATTTTATCACTATGCACATCATTTTGTCAATAATAGTAAAATATTTTGTGCACTTTCTATATTTTGCATGAATTTTACAGCAATTCTTTTCATTTTTCTCAATTTATTTGTTACTGTTTTACATCATCAGCCCCTTCAATGCCCAGTCATATGCATCCATAGCCTGCAAAAATGCGGCCTGAGCTCTGGCCATATCTGCCTCCTGTTTTTTATAAAGAGCCTCTGATTCTAAATATCCGCTCTGAGGCAACAAGCCTAAAGACTGCCTATTGCAGGCCTCTGAGAAAGCAGCCCCAGCCCGGGACATAGCGGCGGCGGCATGCTCCCACTGGCTTTTCTTTGCCAAAACCTCCTCATAAAGGCCTGACAGTTTTGCATACATCTCCTCCTCGCTCTGATAAATTGCTCTCTGACGGGCATGAAGCTCCCGGTTGGAGGAAGCGCCTCCGCTCCTTTGTGCACGAAGTTCATAGTTATTCCATAGTGCTTTGAGCTGATCCTGCTCCCTTCCCATATTCTCCACCCGTCCTGGATCTGGCTGTGGAAGCGGGTATATCTCAATCTGCTGCCCCGGATCATAGCCAATGAGAAGCATAAGCTCCTTTTTGATCCGTTCCATTTCATTTTCCGTCTCAGAAACCCTGGAAGCTGCATCCCCTGCTTTTTTTTCAGCCTCCCTCGCCTCTAAAACAGGAATAACTCCCAAATCAGCCTGACGATTTTTTGTTTCCGAAAGGCTATCGCTCCATCGGTATTGCGCAAGGGCATTTTCCCGCTCTGCCTTCAGCGTATGATAGGAAGCCATCAGGCTCTGGGCATTCCACAAAACTGTGTCTTCCATCTGCCTGAGGGACATAGTAGCTGAATTTCCCTTGGCATGGCGGATCTGTTCCTCCATTTCCTCCGCTGCATCCTCCAATACCTCTGCCTGTTCCCGGTACTGAGCTGCTCCTTCCTCGTCCCCCTCATCTTCCAGGCTTTCAGCCTCCTCCCGCAACAGCCTTCGTGTCTCCTTCATCTCCTCCCAGGCATTTTCATACATGCCCAGGCGCTTCTCATAAGAAAATCTTTCCATCTGCACCTGAGGACTATGACTCTTGATCAGTTCCTCCAGATTTTCATAATGGATATATTCAGGAAGGGGGGAAGGCTGATCGGAAATAGGCTCACCCAAAGCACAAATCTGAAACATCAAAATAAAGCATAAGACCGCAGGCAGCAGACAAAACATCATGGAAATCCTTCCGCTTCCCGCTGCCTTTTTCTGCATGTCCTCCTCTTTGCCTCTAACGGATCGATCCCCTTTTCTTCCAATATCCTCCGTATCCATTCTATTCCCTCCCTCGCCATATCACGCAATGATCCCCTTTTCACATTCTTTCTGCGCTCCATGCTTCCCTCAATCGCTCTGCCTTCTCTGCCTGCTGCTCTATCCAGTCCATCCAGCTCTAATAGACTGGCTACTTCTTACAAACCGGCTACTCTACGGCTGCTAACCCGTCTACTGCCCAGCAATAATCCTCATAAGCCTGTCTTAGGCTGAGAACCGACTTATCTTTCAACACCTTAGCCTCCGTGGCTGCTTTTTGTTCCTTCTCCCATTGGTTTTGGGAGATCATTCCTAATGCAAATTTCCGCCCGGCAGCATCTGCCTTCTCACAAGACAGTTTCGCACCTTCCTCTGCCTGGCTTTGATCTGCTCTTGCCTGCTCTAATACTCTATATTTTTCCTGTACCTCTGCCTGAATATGAAGCTCCCCCTGCTTAAGCTTCTGGGATAAAACCTCCCAGGCCGTTCCTTTTTCTGTCAATTCTAATCTGCGTTTATTGGCTGACTGGGTATAATTTGCTTCCACAGCATCTTTAAAATCCCGTTCTGGATCTAACTGTGCCAGCTCCTCCACTGTAACAAGCGGGATCTCTCCTAACTCTGGCTGCCCATCATGAGCCCATCCAGTCATAACGCTCAATTCCCTATAATATTTATCATATTCCCGGCTATTTGCCTCAAGATCTGCTTTCGCCGCCTTTATCTTTTCCTCGGCTTCCAAACACTCCGTCCGCGAAGCCATTCCCTGAGAGGCACGCACTGCCATAGCGGTATGCTCCGCTTCTGCCTGGCGGAGCGCTTCCTCCAAAACAGGACGCTCATTCTTCGCCTGAAGGCAGCTGATCATTTTCGTCTGAGCTTCCTTGACTAAAAGAGCTTCCTGCTTATCATACTCTAATTTTTTCACCTTACTATCTTCATTCTGAGCATCGGCTGTCTCCTGGTTCTGCTCTGCTTGAAGCCGCGTCCCAATAGCTCCAGCCACTGTAATGCCATAACCGGGCTGTTCTTCACTCACTGAGTCCATCATCTCATCACTTGCCTCATAAAGCATATCTGCCATATGGGAATAGGCATTTTTTATATCATCCCTGTCTTTTCCCCGGTAATCGTCATACTCTAAACGGTTGTTGATGACATCCGCATTATACTCATGGATCAGATCTCCGATCTCCTGATACTCCAAATGGTTATCCCTAAGTGTCTCCCATTTTTCCGGTGTATAGGCAAATTCAGGACTGGCAAAGACAGAGATAGCTGGAATAAATAAATTTAAAGCCAAACTGGAAACAGCAAGCAGAAAGCGCACTGCCCTTTTCTTTTTTCTGTCCTTCATTTTACATCTCCCCTTTACAAACGAATATCACAGCCTTACTCATAGCGCAGCGCATCAATAGGATCTGCCTTAGCTGCTTTTGAAGCAGGATATAAGCCAAAAAAGATCCCCACCAATGCGGAAAAGGACACTGCCAAAACAATCACAGAAGGCCGGATGATCACCGGAAGCCCCAGAGCCATCCCTCCCAAAAGCACGATCCCCACTCCCAGGATCACGCCGACAAGTCCGCCGCAAGCGGACAAAATAGCAGATTCTGTCAAAAATTGGATGAGAACATCTCTGGTTCGGGCTCCCAACGCCTTTCGGATGCCGATTTCCCTGGTTCGTTCTGTTACAGATACCAGCATAATATTCATAATGCCGATTCCTCCTACCAAAAGGGAAATCGCTGCAATCCCGCCTACTGCCATGGACAGGCCTCCCATCATCGTATCCACAGAGGTCATTTCCTGCATAGCTGTGTACATGTACATATCCTCTGCCTCTCTGCCATGCATTTTAGCTGCATACGCCTTAAACTGGTCAAAAAACTGTTCCAGATCCACATCTGGTTTTGCATAAACATGGAGCTGATAAAAGAAATCATTGGGCCATGTCAAAAGAGTGTAGGGGATCAGGGCTGTGCCGGTATCCTTGCTCCCTCCCATCATAAGCGCCTGCAGAGGATTTTCTTTTTTCCGGTATACCCCCACTACCGTCATCTCCTCCACTGAACCATAAATCGTTGTCCGAAAGGATTTTCCCACAGCCCTTTCAGTCCCAAAGAGCATCATGGCGCTGTCTGTGTCCATGACTGCGTTCTTTCTCCTTCCAAGAATGTCCCCCTCGTTCAGATAACGTCCATAAACCAAATCGACCGGCTGTACATCTTGATAATTAAAATCAATCCCTTGATACTCAAACTTCACTTTGGTACGGCGGTATTCCGCATCGCTGCTGGCATAGCCGCTGCTGTCAATATAAGCAATCTCATCTGAAAATGCCTCTCTGGCCCTCTCCATTTCGTCCAATGTGAAATAATCGCTCTGCCTCACATCTTCTACCCAGTATCCAATGGATACGTAAGCCTGGGTAATCCCCACGTCCTTATACAGATCCGCAAACAGTCCCCGCATGGTATCTCCGATGGATACAATGGAAATCACAGATCCAATACCGATAATGATTCCCAGCATAGTAAGAAGGGAACGCAGCTTGTTTGCTTTAATAGCCGCAAACGCCATTTTCATATTTTCCATCAGCATGATCCTTCCCTCCTCTTATCCCGATTCTTGACTCTGCTTTTGTCTTTACTTTTAACTCTGCTTTTGTCTTTACTTTTAACTCTGCATTTGTCTTTGCCTCTATCTTTATCCTTACATGGAACTATCTTCTGCTTATTGCCTTCATTCCGTTTCCTCATGACGCTTATTATCCTTAACCTGCTCATGATCCTTATTTTGAGGAACATCACTGCTTTTCGCATTCCTATGGGCACTGCTACGGACACTGCCTCGAGGATCCTCTTGCTTATCATGATCCTGCCCCGTGGGAAAAGGATTTTTCTCATCACTCTGGATCTGTCCGTCATTAAAACGGATCACCCGTCGGGCAAAAGCTGCTATATCCTCCTCATGAGTAACTAAAACCACTGTCGCCCCTTCCTGATAAAGCTGAGTAAACAGTTCCATGATTTCAATGGAAGAAGCTGTATCCAGATTTCCTGTAGGCTCGTCTGCCAATATAAGAGGCGGATCATTAGCCAATGCCCTGGCTATCGCTACTCTCTGACGCTGTCCGCCGGAAAGTTCGTTGGGCTGATGATCCTTTCTGGCTCCCAGACCTACCCGTTCTAAAAGCATTTCCGCTCGTTTCGCCCGCTTTGCTTTGGGGATTCTGGCATAAGTCATGGGAAGCTCTACATTCGCCCTGGCTGTTGTCCTTGGGATCAGGTTAAAAGACTGAAACACAAATCCTATCTTCCTATTTCGGATCTCTGATAGCTCATTCTGGGTCATATCTGCCACATCCACGCCGTCCAGATAATAATGACCCAGAGTAGGGCGGTCCAAACAGCCTAAAATATTCATAAGCGTAGATTTGCCTGATCCGGAATGGCCCATGATCGCCACAAATTCCCCCCGCTCAATGGTAAGATTGATTTTTTTCAGTCCCAAAACCTTTACCGCTCCTGTATCATATATTTTTACAAGATTTTCCAGCCGGATCAGCGGATCTTTTCTGCAATCTTCCATAACACTCCTCCTAGCGGAAAACGGCCACGGCCGCCCCCTCTGTAAACTCAGGCGTCGGGTTGGTAATGACCTCCATTCCTTCCTCCAATACGGTTCCGTCCGTTGGTATCACTTCCACGATCACATCTCCATCCACTCCCATTTCCACAGGGATCCGATGCACCTTTTCCTCCTGTACAACAGCGATATAGGTCTGATCCCCATCTTCAAAAAGAGCTGTGGTCGGAACAGTAAATGCTTCTTTGGATTCCCGGATCAGCAGCTCTGCCTTTGCAGTAATACCTGCGATCAGTTTTCCTGTAGGATCAGTTACCTGTATGATGGTAGGGATCACGCGCTCCGTAGATCCGCCTCCCTTCTCCTCTCCTGTGGGAGAGATCTTCACCACCCTTCCCTCTGCTGCCTGTCCTCCCAATATATCCGCTGTAATCAGCGCCTGCTGTCCTACTGCCACCTTCCCAATGGAAAACTCACTGACCTTTATCTCCATTTCCAACTGCTGCAGATTTTCAATGCTGAGGATTGGCTTATCGTCCTCCACTTTATCTGCAAACTGCCCAACCTTAGAGTTAACCCGGACAACCGTTCCGTCAATGGTACTCCGTATTTGGGTATTATCCAGCTCCTCTTTCTTTTTCTCCAGCTCAAAAGCTGCATTCTCAATCTGGAGGGCATACGATACATCTGCCACTCCCCTTCCATTTTCTACCGTATAGCTCTCTACCTGCCTTCTGGCATCATTCATGGCATTGGCGCTGGTCTCCAGCTCCAGCTGTGAAATATCTCCTGCTGCAAAAAGCTGACTGTTCCGACTGTGATCCAGGCTTGCCTTGTGAAAATCCTGTACCGCTTTCTCATATCCCAAAGCCGCCTCCCTGTCCTTCTCTGCCTTATTTGCTACTGCCAGATCATAAGCATTCTGCGCAATCTCCACCTCTCGTTTCAGATCCGTGCTGTCCACTACTGCTAAAACCTGTCCCTTCTTTACCTGATCTCCTTCCTTCACATTCATAGCTGTGATCTCCGCATGGATATTAGAAACCACATCTACGCTGTCTGTACCGGAAACAGGCCCGTTTACGATTAATTTTTCCTGAATATCCTGCCGTACCAGAGGCATTACGGAAGCCGGAAGTCCCGTCGGCGCATGATCTGCCCCCAGCCTGCTGAAGATGAATACAGCCGCGGCCCCGGCCATCAAAATACCCGCTTTTTTTATTTTCCCGGCTCTTCGGAAACTTTGTATCGGATGAAAGCCGTCCCGCTTTCTTCCCTGATTCTTTTTATCTTTTTTCTTTTTTCCATTTCCACTGTCAGGCAGCATTAATTCTTCCATCTGCCGATCAATTTCCAGGCTTTCTTCTTCCCTCATAGTTCCCCTCCTTATGTCTTTAATCTGTATCGTTAGTATTAATACAGTTATACCATATGCTGCCATCTAATACAAGAAATTTTATAACTTGAGTTCCTGCTTTTCCGACCAAACTTTTAATCTAGACAAATAGTTTTGCAAATGATTTAGAACGCTTAGAAACTGAATTTTTTCTTGTTTTTAAAATATTTCAGGCTTCTAGTATGCTCTTATAACCGTAAAACAGAATCTGGGTACTTAGACTCAGAAGGAAAACTTTCAACTGCAGAAACTCAGGATTTTATAACATTTCAAAATCGTTACTCTGATTATACAAATCAGACATAAATATTTTCAGTAAAATCTTTCTAACATTTTATAAATGAAAATGAAAGATTTGATTAAGATGGTATCTTTGAGTTTCTGCATTTTCTAGTCAAACGTTCTATTCCAATCGTCAAGTGACCGGGAAGGCTGTTTAAAAATTATTTAAAAGCTGTTACAATCTGAGAGGGTTCATCAGGGACGCTATCAAACTTGTTTTAAAAAAAGAATTGTTTGATATTCTTCCTGTTTTTAGAAAAATTTTACATTCTTAATGTACTCTTATAGATGGAAACTGAAGCTTGAATATCTGAATCGAAAGGAAAACTGCAGCATCTCGGAAACCCAAGATTATGCAGGATACTTCCGCCATCTGGACAAAAAACAGCACCTGGCTTTCGCCAGATGCCATCTCCCATGAATCAACCTGATCCAGTATTATTGCTAACTTATGGTTTCCTTTGATTTCTTTCTATTTCAATCTACGCTCCGCGTATGCAGAGCGACCATAAGCGGTTTCTACTAATACATATTCCTGTGAAAAGATATTTGATAACTTCATTGTTTTTCCTCCTGATTCTGTATATTATGACTTTGTAGATGGGCGGTGGCAAGCCAGCCCTTTCTGGTTTAATCCTCTAAAGTTTGCTGGAGATTTTCAATAACCTTTTCCAGTTTCTTTTCCTTCTTTTCTGGTTCCTTTTCTTCCTGGGCTTCTTTCAGTGCATCAAGTAAAAATCTTACAAATCCGTTAAACTGTTTATCAGTCATTCCTATATCTTTCTGAAATTTTTTCATATCAATATCTGTTATAAATTTCCCCACCGTTCCCGGCATTAATTGCTAAAATAATCAAACCATGCTGCTAATATATCCGCCCTGTTTTCCATGATGTAACGGGCTATTTTTTTAAGATCTTTTGTTGGTATCTGACTTTTATTATGTTCCAACTGTATTCCGCCCTTGGTTATCCAAAATTTTGTGGCATTTTCAGTTGGGTGTCCTTTACATACATGAATGTGCGGCGGCTCTGCGTTTTCGTTCGACCAAAAGAAAAAACTGTAGCCCAAAAAATCAAGTAAGGCTTTAGGCATTTTCTCCGCCCCCTTTACCGGCAAAGTCCCAAATAATAGCGGCGTTGTTTTTGGCGTATCTCTTTAATTGCAGCGTTTCGTCTTCTGAAAAACCGAAAGATTTTTGCACAATTTCTCCAGGCAGAACCATGTCAAGGAAATCAAACCCCGATTCATTCGGACGCTCAAAATGTAAATTGACTGTATCACACAGATCGCCCGGAATGATTGCGCTATGGCTCATTATAATGTTATTCACAGTTGAATAGTAATACATCACTTTCCCGCCTCTCTTTCAATTTTTTCATTGACTGCCTGAATGATAAAAGATTGTAAAGACATATTAAATCTTTCTTTTGCTATTTCCTTTAATTCCTCCCGGCGGCCTTTTGGAACTCTGATTTTTATATCATCCTGTCCGGATAAATATCTTTTGTTCCCTTCTCTTTTTGCGTCAGTAGACATATTATCACCTCAAAATTATATTATCACCTTTTATTTTATGTGTGCATGTATAAAATGTATAAAATTCATGGGTATATTTTGTAAAATATGTCAATTGGTATTCATGGATACATGAATTACAATATAACCATAACAAAGAGATAAACCAAAGGAAAAGGAAATAAAAACATGAACGAACTTTTTAAAAATGAAATTAGGGAAGTAGAAGATAAATTGCAGAAAAAAGGGTACTACGTGGCAAATATGACAGGATGCCACAATGATAAATTTGAAGTATATAACAGCGCTTGCAATGTTGTCATGAATTATTTGACAGTTTCCCAGCTTGTGCAGTTATCTAATTTACTTTAAGCCGAAACGGGGATGCTTTCCCGTCACTATCCGGGCGGCTCCCGGTAGTCTGACGATGGCAAGCAATGATTCCGACTAATCGGACAATCGGTCAGATACCGCACACATACGCACGCGCGCGGTAAGTTAGTAAAGAACTCCTGAAAAAGGGGTTCTTTTTTTGTGGAAAAGTCGGACAAAATCGGACAAAACCGGATTAGTAGAGAAAAAAGATGGGTTTCTGTAAAATAAATATGAGGTGGTGAGATGGCGGAAAAGAAACAATTTCAATCCACTCTCTGCGTATGCTGAGCGACGCCGTAAGTGGTTTCCACTAATACATATTCCTGTGAAAAAATATTTGATAACTTCATTCGTATTTCCTCCTGATTCTGTATATTATGACTTTGTAGATGGGCGGTGGCAAGCCCGCCCTTTATGGTTATCCCTGTAAATCCTCTTTCAAATCCTGTAATAGCTCGTCTAGCTTCTTGTCAGTCTCTTCTTTGGTGCTTTCTTCTTTGGCTCCCTCAAGCCCTCTGATTATTTGTTTCAACCAGCTTTTGAATTGCAAATCAGTCATTCCCATATCTTGCATTACCTCCATTTTTTCAACTCCTTTCGAGTGTCAAGCTCTTGCCCTCTTGACAATTATATAATATCATAAGTGCATTATATTGTCAATACAATAAGTGCATTATTTTATATATTTCTCCATTCTTTCCAATTCTGCCGCAACTACTTCTTTTATAAATGTCCCCGGCTTTTCGATTCCTAACCGTTTCATTTTGTCACGGGTTCCAGCCGGAAAGATTACATTTATTCTATCATTTCTATTTTCATATTCTCTTACCGCTTTCCGCTGTGCTTCTGTCGTTTTCAGTTCTTCCATTGTTTATACCTCCATTATATAAACATAATACCATAAGTGCATTATATTGTCAATATTGTAAGTGCATTATATATTGTGCACAAATAGTATTGATATATAAGTGCATTATTTTATTGATTATTCCGACTTGTATCTTGTATATAAGTGCATTATGATATAGTTACAACAAAGGAAAACAAAACACCACACAGGAGGGGAAGAAAATGACAATCGGATATAAAGGAATGACAAAAGATTATGAATACAGAGTTGCAGAAATCAATTTTGACGAAGATAACGAAAAAGAAAAAATATTGGCACAAAGATTAGTTTTCTTCTTAGAAAATGTAAAAGGATATTCCATTGTTTATGCAGTTGAGGGATATATAACTTGTGAAGTTGAAGATATGAACGAATACAAAGATTTCAAAAGAGATTATAGAGAAGCAAAAAAAATGATTTTAAACTGCATGAAATACGGTTTCTAAAAAACAATGGATGATCTATCGGCATGACGGGGAGAAAGAGGTTGAGCATGTGGAAAGTAACAGTAGATATTTCGCCAAGGACAATAGACGGTACAAAAGGATGCCACAAATATGTTTTTGGAGAATACAAAACAAAAAAGGAAGCAAAGAGAATAGCAAACGAAATCAATGAAACAAGAACGCTTGGAAAAGCGTATTTTAAGAAATGATAGCCGAAACGCTCCGCCCTGGGGCGTCCGGGCAAGATGGCAACTTGTCTGCTGATGATGGCAAGCAATGATTCCGATTAATCGGACAATCGGTCAGATACCGCACGCATACGCACGCGCGCGGTAAGTTAGTAAAGAACTCCTGAAAAAGGGGTTCTTTTTTTGTGGAAAAGTCGGACAAAATCGGACAAAACCGGATTAGTAGAGAAAAAAGATGGGTTTCTGTAAAATAAATATGAGGTGGTGAGATGGCGGAAAAGAGACAATTTCAATCCACTCTCTGCATATGCTGAGCGACCAAACAGCATTTCCCACAGTTTGATATGATGGCGATTTCAATCTACGCTCCGCGTATGCAGAGCGACGCTGGTTTTCGGATTGTTAAAAAAAGGATCCACAATTTCAATCCACGCTCCGCGTATGCAGAGCGACGGTGGATGAGCAGGAAGTAGAGGGGCAGAGCAAGATTTCAATCCACGCTCCGCGTATGCAGAGCGACGCTTAAATAGGAGGCTATTTAGCAAATACAAAACTATTTCAATCCACGCTCCGCGTATGCAGAGCGACGTGCTTAATGGCTGTTCTTATTTCATTTACAGTGAGTATTTCAATCCACGCTCCGCGTATGCAGAGCGACAAATCACAGTGATGTAATCATATTTTCCCAACAAAATTTCAATCCACGCTCCGCGTATGCAGAGCGACTGCGTCACGTTCTGCAATTTTTCTTTTTGCCACAAATTTCAATCCACGCTCCGCGTATGCAGAGCGACTTATATAATTGTCTTCTGCCTGTACTGGGTTACTATTTCAATCCACGCTCCGCGTATGCAGAGCGACACATTTTATTATTATCAACGACCGGGAGCCGGTATTTCAATCCACGCTCCGCGTATGCAGAGCGACTTGTTGGAGGATATATGACAAGAGTTGTTAGCATTTCAATCCACGCTCCGCGTATGCAGAGCGACATATGCATACCGCTCCTTTCGATTTTGCTGTATCCATTTCAATCCACGCTCCGCGTATGCAGAGCGACTATAGCAAACGGTTTATGGGAGTTGGCATGGATATTTCAATCCACGCTCCGCGTATGCAGAGCGACAGGCGAAATAACTCAGACAGTTCAAGATACAGGATTTCAATCCACGCTCCGCGTATGCAGAGCGACGTCCGTCGGCTCTCTTTGCGCCCAGTCTCTTGGGATTTCAATCCACGCTCCGCGTATGCAGAGCGACATATAATAGAAATGTAAATATATAAGGTGGTGAATTTCAATCCACGCTCCGCGTATGCAGAGCGACTGGGCATGGGAAGCAATACAACCGACTACATTTATTTCAATCCACGCTCCGCGTATGCAGAGCGACAAGAAGAAAGGCCACGACAGCTCAAAACTATGGATTTCAATCCACGCTCCGCGTATGCAGAGCGACAGTGTCTACAAGGTGCGTATCTTATAATGGACAGATTTCAATCCACGCTCCGCGTATGCAGAGCGACTCGATATTTATGACCGGGTATACCAGCAGTATCTATTTCAATCCACGCTCCGCGTATGCAGAGCGACAGCAAATTTAACCAAATTACAGTCCGTATTTTCCAACACTTTCACTAATTTTCTTAGTCAAATTTACCTTAATGTTATTTTGTGTTGCATATTTGTGTCTATGAAACTGTATTTTTTACACGTTTGCAGGTGCGAATCCCACTGTATTTTTATGTGCACTTCTCATTCGCACCTGTAGACACATCATGGTGTCCTTTACAAAATCAATTTAAATCAATGACTCCTCCTCAATAAATCAAGGTGATTCTAATGTTCTCCAGCAGCAGAAACCGAAATCTCTCAAATATGGACATTTTCCTTATTGCATACAAAGTATATTCCCATTTTTACAATAAGAGTGGTTCTGTCACATCAAAGCCCGGTTTTACTCCGATATGCTCTACCTTACTTTTATAGTGATCTCCCAAATAATAAAACCGCAGACTATCCTTTTCCTTATCAATAATATCCTCCAAAATTGCTTTGATCTGTCTGCATTTTGCTGCATCCACATTACATTCAAAAACGGAATTTTGCACTCTTTGTCCATAATTCTGGCACTGTTTTGCCACTTTTCTGAGTCGTGTTTTTCCTGCTGCGTTTTCTGTATTCACATCATAAGTAATCAATACCAACATACACTTCCCTCCTATTTCCAGAAAAATGGCGGATATGCATCCAGATCGCCTCGCAAATATCTGGCAAGAAGCATCGCCTGTGAAAAAGGTACCATTCCCCACTCTATCTTTTCACCAAGAAATGGGTGTGTTATCATCTCCTGCTTTTTCCTCTGCCATGCAGCAAGAAATGTTTTTCTAAGATCATCATTCATGATAACTGCACCGTTTTCTTTACGAAGAAACCCTTCTTTTTCGACTACTTTTTTATTGATCAATGTCAATACAAAGCGATCTGCCATTACACTGCGCAGTTCCTCTACCATGTCTAATGCCAGAGATTTCCTTCCCGGTCTGTCCGTATGATAAAATCCAACATAGGGATCAAGTCCCACCGTCTCCAAAGCACTGGCGCACATGGCTGTAAGAAGTGTATAGGAAAATGACAGCATTGCGTTGACTTCATCTGTTGGAGGCCGCCGATTACGTCCTTGAAATTGAAAGTCATCCTTTTGTTGTAAAATCAAATCGTCAAATGCAGAAAAATAAATGGAGGCTGCCTCCCCTTCTAACCCCAGAAGGGAAGATGCTGTATCGCATTCCTGAATCTTTTTTAAAGCTTCCTGCAAAAATTGTGACTTTCTTTTTAGCTTATCTATATCCAATCGCAACGGATAATCCCGAATTGCCCGTTCCAATACCCACCTGGAATTATAGATCTTACCGGTAATACAGCTCTTTGCAATACGCAAACCTGACTCTGGATTCTCGCTACAGCGGTACTGCTCCCTGCGTAAGGTCACATTTCCATAAACCTCTCCGGTCACACGAGCCAGAAACCGGCCGCTTGCTGACAAAAATGTCAATCCAATCCCTCGCGCTGCGCATGCTCCCATCAAGGCAGGGCTGGCGCCCGTATACCCAAAAGTTACAATTGCTTCCAGATTGTGAAGTGGGATTCTCCCTATTTCTGTCTCCTTTTCCAATACAACTACATTCTCTCCATCCAAAGACAGGTATCGGTTTGAAGAAGTAATATATAAAGTATTCAACAAACGTTTCATGATTTCTCCTCCAAATGTGCCTGAATATAATCTGAGGCCGACTTCTTCTTTCCAAGCACCGGGAGGCAGATTTCCTTTAAAGAACAGGCATTACAGGCCTTACTCCAACGAACTTTCGGTGTATGACGTTCCTCAAAATAATGATGCATTTCTTCAAACATCTTTCGCACCTCTGCTCTCAAATCTTTTGAAAATTCTACCTTATCCCGATGTCTTATCTCGCCATAGTACAGATAGCCAAATGGGATTTCGCAGCAAAGCATTTCTTCCAAACACATTCCTTCTGCTGTCAATTGAACCACATCCTCATGACCAATCTTAGGCTTGCCGCGCTTATATTCTATGGGAATAACCTGATACAGCCCTTCTTCTCCATAAAGAGTAATTCCACTCCTGCTTTTGTGAAATTCCACCACATCACACGCTCCGCTGACTCCCATACTACGAGAGCAAACAGGCATACCCCGGGAAACCAAAACATCTCCTCTCCGTTCCCGAATATTCCCGTCATGGGCTTTTTGATGCAGCAACCGCCCTTCCACAGTACGGAGATTTTCAGACCATTGCTGCTCAATATGGATCAATGCCCATTGTCTTCTGCAAAATGCAAAGTGCTGGATACCGGACAGCAGCAGAAAATCATTTTCATCATACATGGAAATCCTCCATTCCCCATTTAAAACACCCAATTAAATTTCCAAAAAACCGTATTTTAATTCCTCTTGTTTTAATACACCAGCCATGTATCCCAAAAAAGGATCATAAGGAAGCGTCCATTGGTAAAGATCCTCTGCAATTTGCCGGATCTGCCACTTATTTTTCCTATCTCGACGAATAGAAACCGAATACTTCTGAATATCCCGCCAGTTTCCATATCCCCGTTTGACCTGCTCTGCCAAAGGTGTATAGATTATGACTGTTATGGTATCACTCTCAATTACACAAAACTCCTTCTCCACTTTTGGGAAATCACCACTGTTTTCTGCCTCCTGCAGCTCTTGTATTACTTTCTTTAAGGAGACTCCTTCCTTCAGTTCATCTAAGATAGCTGTGGTACTCAATTCCGGTGTGATCTCGCATTTTCTCCTGAAATATTTCTCCAGGACATCGACGCTGGCTGCTACACCATTATTTAATCCCATCATCTTGTCATCCTGCATTCGGAAACTCCACATCTGAGCATCTTCAAATCTGCCATTCCGATTTACACGCCCGGCTGCCTGCAGCAATGATAATAAGGAAAACATTTCACGGAAACCTGTGCGAAATGAAAAATCAACACCTGCTTCCACACAGGAGGTCGCTACCAAAATCCAGTCTGTATCTTCCTGATCTTCCAAACGTCTTTTTACAGTTTCAATGGTTTTTGCCCTATCTCCTGGCAGCAATGCTGTTGATAAATGTTCTACCTTTTCCCTTCCATATTTTTTACGAATATCATCAGCAATTACAGCAGCTTTCTGAATTGTGTTCATAATTAAAAGCCTTGGCCCCGGCCCATCCATTACCCAGTCGATTAATTTTTCCCGGCTTTGAAAAACCGGATTCCAACAGAACTGGATTCGGCTTTTTTCATATCCCAGTAAAGCTCTGCGAAGATTTCCGGATACCAGTTCCGGAATTGGTTTTGTTTCTTTCCCAACCAATTCCGGAAGTTCCCAAAATCGAACCAATGAACCAGAAGCCAATATCCAACTGCAGCTCCACTCTTCTTCCAACACCTTCATCCAATGCCAGGCGAGCGGTATGAGTTTTAACGGCAATGAAGCATGAGCCTCATCTACAAAAATAATACTTCCCGGCAGTTCATGAAGACGTCTTAACGTGCCCGTACGATTGGAACTGAGAGTTTCAAAAAATGCAACTGCAGTGGTAACGATAATGGGAGCCTTCCATAGAGTATTCAAATACCTTGTATCATTACTCTGAAAGTCAGCTTTTGAGTGTACTTCTGCCACAACTTCTTCCGGATTTTCTCCCGGCAATACCAGTGCCTCCCTGTAAATCTCCACAGATTGCGTAATAATATTTGTATATGGTAAAACCACAAAAATATGGCGGGCATCCTTTTCAATGGCCTGACGCAGTTGAAACGCCATCACTGCCGTAGTCTTCCCTGATCCCACCGGTCCGTCATGAGAAACGATTCCGTCTTTGGAAATGCAATTCCTGCATGCCTCATACATCTCCATCCTGAGCTCATTGCGTCTGCTTTTTCCTTTTTTCTGAAGGCCTTTCACATAATTGTCCAAAGCCGCCAGGCGAAGCTTCGGCAGCAATTCCGGTATCTTTTCCCCTTTAGGAATCTGTCCGTAAACACCTGCTGTATCTGAATGATCTGCATCCACCAGGCACGAAAACACCATTCGTAAAAACACCGGAAGGTCACCTTCGTAATACTCTTGTGTATGGATCCATTTCTTAGGAATAAGACTTCGATGGGTTTGTATCAAATGATCCAGCTCCATATCCGTTGCGTACCTGGCTGCCTGTTCGTTTGTCCGAAAACACGCAGCTTCGGATCTGTTCTCTTCTTCATTCAGGTTCGGAAGGCCCTGATGATGCGAATAGGCCAGTACCAGCGAATACATTGCAGCATTTCCTCCCCGTTTGATGAATGCAGCACCTGCATCCGCATGATTCACCGGTAAATGATGATTTTGTTCTCCTGATTCATGTAATACTTTCTGATTCTTCCCATTCAGCTTTCCCAAATCATGATATTCTGCTGCAAACCTTACAATATTCTCGATCTGCCCCTCATCCCTCACACAATACTCTGCCATTTTCTTTGCTTCATGCAAAGCTTTTTCAATGGTTCCATTCACATGGTCTGCATAGGATTGAGCCGGGTATTCATTTTTGGCACTGTGGGCTAAATATTCTTCACTCATAGATTTACCAGATCTACGACGCTGTCTACCTTACCAAGCAATTCTTCCGGAAGTCCAGTCTTATCCTTATAATCCTGCCAGCTTTGAGACGGATCAGACGCATTTCCGATTCGTTCCGGCGTCAAAGCCTCCAACAGCATATAGTCCGGGCAGCTTCCCAATAAATGCTTATGTTCAACATACCATGCATGGCGCAGGCGGACATCCGGACGGATGGCGGAGCGATTCATATCATAAGCGTAAGGGATCAAAAGCTTCAGCAGTTCAATATCCTCCGCTGTACACCCACTCTTTTTCGCATAATTGGGATTTACAAAAAACGGCATACAGTAAACGCCATGTTCTACGACCCGAAAAGCCAGGGGGGCCATACCTGCATTTTTACCTTCCTGAACCCCCGCTTTGCTCGTATTCGTCTGCCGCACAATATCAATAGGAGAAATCGATATTCCTACGCCAAACTGAACAACTCCCGTCTTAATGTAACCTTTATTTCCATCTTTTTCCAAAAATGTATTTCCAAATACTCTGGCATCCCAGTATTTTTTTACAAACTGACTTTCCAGGAACTTCTCCTGTTCAAACTCCGCCAACTTACCTCCCGAAGTCATTTCCTTTGCGATCGCAGCCCGATCTCGCCCCCTATGCTCTAAAATCTGATAATGTTCTGCATTATCTCTGAACTTTTCCGGAAGATTCTGAAAGAACGGAGATGTAGGATCATCCAGTAAATCTCTTATCTTCCGTTTAAATGATACTGGAGAAATTTCTCCAAGCCCATTGGGTCTCTGACGCGGATCAGATTCCCGATCCGGATCGCCATTTGCATTGGAATTTACCACTTCAATCACTAATAAACCGGTTGCTCTCTTTAATTCGTTTGCCATATTCATTGCCTCCCCATTTTTTATGGATTACCTCTTCATACGTTCTCTAAATTCTCATTCTGGCTCTCAGTTTGTTCTTCCGTTGATTCCTTGCTCTTCGGAAATTTTGCTAAATATCCAATAAAATATTGGGCCTTCTCTTCTTCGCTAAAGCGAGTCTGATCATCCCAGACCTTTTGAAGCTGTGCCGCAATCGTTCCATATAAAGAAAGATACCATCTTGCGCGCCAGCTTTCTTTCCCCTCTGTCTCAACTTTCTTTGACGCATAAGTTTTCGCCCATGCTATATACGGATTCATTCGATCACCCAATACTCCCAGCGTTTTGTATGGCTGCTCCCCTCCCATTATATAAAGCCCACTTCCTGCCAATGTATTGGGAATATCGTTGTCCCGTACAACTATGCAGTACATCTCATGCAATGCATCGGATACACTCAGAAGCTGCCCAAATAAATATGGAAATTCCTGCATATACTTCTCCTTTCTGGTTCCAAGCTGATATAAAAACAGCCCCATTAATGATAATATTTTCTGTGTCTGCCTCAGTATCATAAAATCTGCTTTATCATAAGGCCGTCTGAAAATCCCTATTTTTCCTAAATATGAAGCCAGATTTGTTGTGTTTCTCGTCAGCAGAAACAAGTCCCGCCGTATTACCTCCTTCTCTCCTTCAAAAAGCAGCTGTATTCCATGATAACGCGGAAATGGCTTAAACTTGTCTGTAGACAGCTTCCCATCCTGCCTCCAGATTTGATTTAACACATCTGAAACTTCCATAGGATATAAGACCCAGGGCTTCCCAAACAAAAATGCCGGAAGATTCATACAGCCTGCCGTCCACTGCTCGCTGCGCTGCTCTATATCCCTAGGAGATATATTGTATGTATAGACAACCTTTGTTCTGGCCTTATCCAATTTCCGCAAAATAAAATATTGAATCCGTTCCGACATAGGATCCGTCCCCAGGGCTTTTGTCTTTTTAATCTCCTCCACAAACATTTTTACAGCTGCTTCAAAGCCTGCCTTATCCCCACTTTTCTCTTCTGTCTCGTTCTCCTCCTCTTTTTTCGTATTACCAGGACGTTTACAAAAATTAACAAAACTGAATTTATTCTTCCGTAAGATCTCCGGATACGCGAATAATGCCTCTCCTTTATCGGTACTAATCCAGGTAATCTCTTTCCGCTCCTCTGCGCTCACCCACGCCAGAGCTGCCTGTAATTTAAATCGCATTTCCTTTGAAATCGGATATGTTGCATTTTCAATTCGTCCATAACGGCTTTGGCATGGCTGCCCCCGAAACATAGTTCTGAGAGAAACTTCAAATCCTGCTGCCAATTTCACGGTTGGCATGGGTTCTTCAATAGGTACAAACATTTCTCCAAAGGCATCTGTCTCCATTTTTTCTCCGCTGTTTTTTACTTTTTCATCTGCCTCTATCAGCTTTTTATTCAGCATACTGGTAAAATTCTCTGTGGCAGTTGAAAGTCCCTCATGAATTAATTTTCTGCAGTCCATCACAACCGAAAGGGTTCCGTAATCATCCTCCGCCTCTTTTTCCGCTTTGCCCAGGTGAAATAGAATCTGAAGCAGGAATCGGATCTCTGTTTTTTGCTCCAGCAATGCAAACACCAGCTCCTTCAGTGCACTGTGCAGATGATCTGCATCTGCGAAAGCATCCGTTTCCTTTATCAAATTCTGCAATGGTGAACATGGAATCCCCGCCTTGAAAAACAATTCCGTCAATTCCCTGGGAATCTCCTGCATACTGATTCGGTATTTATTCTTAAACTTCTTCCCCCAATTATTCTCTCTGCAGAAACTGCGGATTTCCTCCACATCAAATTTTTCCAGTTTCCCATCCATCAGTTCCGAAATTTTCTTTTTCTCCGATCCTTCCGTCAATCGGTATAATGGGGCGATGTTCAAGGCCGGGAACACGCCCTGATTTGTTCCATACTTTCTGATTTCTGCCGCCTGCTCCGCTGTAAGGCTTCTGATCTTATCTATCTGGCCATTTTCTAAAATGATATGTACACACGGTGCTTTCTTCGTGACCTTCGGGATCAATTTATACTTGGGATGCGTATGCTCTACCGCAATATTGGCCTGATCCAATGCCTTTGTTAACTGATAAAGTTCATTGATCATTGATCACACCTCCTCTTGCGGAAATTCCAATCGGCCTTTATGAATCTTCAATGACTGATTATATACAGCACGATACGCTGAATTATAACCATCTGGAAATACTTCCTTTAACATAGATGGAATCACAATGTCAGGAATATCTTCGCATACTTTTGTTTCTGATCGAAACGGGCCAAAATAAGATGGTGTAAATTCCTTCCAGCCCAATACCGGAATCGAAAATGCTTGTCCTCTCTTCAAGCGGCGATTAAATATCTCCTGATAGGCATGCCCCGGCGATGTTGTTTTCCTGTCCCATTCCAATGCTTTTTGCGGAAGATTCTGCTTAAAATGATTGATTTCCACATTTGCATAAAGCCTATAACAAACATCCACCAATACCGTTGCATAAAGCTGATAATTCGTCTCATTTTGTATAGATTTGCTTGCCCTTAAAGGTCCGCCGTAATTCGTCACATAAGAATGATACTGAATCGGAGCACAAATCTCTACTGCGGTAGGAACGATTCTAATATCTGGCCCCCATAAAATTGACTCAAACATCCCTCTTATTGCAGATGGAGGAGGTGCCTCAAATGTCTGAGGTGAATCGCCTGAGTCCGGCCGGCTGAACAGTGCAGTGGGGCCGGCAATCTCCATTGCGATCGGATATAACTTTTGGTGCATAACGATAATTCCTCCCTTCATTTAATTATTCATTGATTTATTTATTATTAATTTTATTACTTTTCCATAAAAAAAGCAAGAATAATTTTATGAAAAGTGTATATAATATAAGCCATTTATGATAATGTCTCAGTATATCACAAATGAAAATGTCCCGGATA
>CABQJX010000021.1 GCA_902464595.1 uncultured Lachnoclostridium sp.
AGGAGCTAAGCAGTTTGTTGTACAGGAAGCTGCGGAGATGATCTTATCATCTGCAGTCAGAGTCTTCTCGTTTACGCTGTATACGATGGTAGGAAGATCGTTTCCTGCTGGTGCGGAGATAACAACCTTCTTTGCCCCTGCATCGATGTGAGCCTGAGCTTTCTCCTTAGAGCAGTAGAAACCAGTACACTCTAATACTACGTCTACGCCGATTTCGCCCCATGGAAGGTCAGCAGCCTTTGGCTCCTTGTAGATGGTGATCTTCTTTCCGTCTACTACGATAAAGTCCTCTCCAGCCTCTACAGTGTGGAGTCCCTCGCCGATGTGGCCAGCATATCCGCCCTGTGCAGTATCATATTTTAACAGATGAGCTAACATCTTAGGATCGGTCAGGTCATTGATTGCTACTACATCATAGCCTTCTGCCCCGAACATCTGACGGAATGCCAGACGTCCAATACGTCCAAATCCATTAATCGCAACTTTTACTGCCATGATTCATTTCCTCCTAGTTTGTTAAAAAAATATTATTGTTAAATATTAATCAACCTTTTTCTATTGTAATCAATTTCAGATAAAATGGCAAGCCTTTTTTTTATTTTTCTATCACAACAGGGTCAGCTGGTTACTGGCTGCCGGCAGCTGGTTTCCAGTTACTGGCAACTGATTCCAGAAAGGCCCGTAAACCGCAGCGCCAGCTGTACTGTGCTGTATCCCCGCGTAAAAGCGGTCTGACTGGGGAAAAGAGACGTCAGCCCGCTGACCGCTCCTTCATTGCCTCCTTTATATCCTTTTGCAGCTGCTTCCATTGTTCCGGATGTTCCACATAGTATTTGGGACACTGCTTCCCGTTGACATCATAGTGGCGTATGACGTCCTGGGAGTCCAGCTTTAACTGAGTGCACAAAAAAGCAGCAAGCTTCACCACGGATCCATAGGTATCCTCATTAAATTTTCCGCTGTCGTCCGGATGGCATACCTCAATGGAGACCGATGTATCGTTAATGGGCGCATTGGCATAGGCAATCTCATTCACCGGAATGCACTGGATCACTTCCCCCTCCAGCCCCACCACAAAATGAGCGCTGCTGGATGTCCCGCTCTTTTGGGCATCCTGATCCGCTAAGCTGTCAAAATAGTCCCTATTATTTTGCGCGGTTGTCCCAGGATTGGCTACATAATGTATAACAATTTTGTCCACCCGCTTTCTCCTCACGTCTGGTCTGGAAAAAATATTTTTTCTTATAAAATCCTGTTTCACATAGTCTGGAACCTCCACTGCATCCAGGTCAACCTCATAAGGCCGTTCCCATCCCCAGATGCCATATCCGCCAGCCAATCCTGCTGCTATCCCTAGGATAAGAGCGAGAAAAACAGCTCCCAATGATGCCCCTCTCCGCCTTTTCCCAGCCCTGGAGCGGCCCTGCCCGCGCCGCTTTCTGCTGCGCAGTGCTTCCTGCTGGATGCCATTTTCAAAATTGATCCGTTCTTCCTTTTCTATCATGCGCAATATCCCTTATTTTATCCTATACACCTTTTATCTTATATGTCTTTTATCCTATATCAATCCTATCTCTGTCCCGCAACAGCTGTCTGCTCTGTTTCCATGGCATAAGTATAACATAATCTTCTTTTTTTGACTACCTGGATCCTGCTTCTTGGGTTTCCATGTTTTTTGCCAGAGCCATTCCGTCAGCTCCTAGTTTCCATCCATCGATCACGGTATTGCAGAGCATCCTTCCCTCCTCGTCCAGATAATAATATTCTCCTGGAACATCCATGATCCAGCCAGTCTGGATCTCACCTTCTTTATCCGCATAATACCATTGATCCCCATGCATGAACCATCCAACTGCCATTCTCCCCTCATCACCCAGGTAATACCGTTTTCCGCCTATTTCCTGCCAGCCTGTCATGCGGTATCCATTTTCATCCAGAAAATACCAGCTTCCCTGGATCAAATGCCAGCCGCCAGTAAGAAAAACTCCCTCTCCGTCCTCATAGCGGCTCCCTTCCAAATAATTGCGCCAGGTTCCCTCCGTAATCCCCATGACCATTTCCTGTCTGAGATCTGCATCTTTGGACGCGACCCATTCTCCCGCTGTGACATATGCCTGTTCATTCACCTTTGGGACAGCCCGCACTGCAAAAAAATAAATATGTCCATCTTCCATATAGGGTGAAAAATCAAAGCTGTTTTCAGAAGTCCGCACCACAGCAACCGCTTCCAGCTCTGATTCCTCCTCTTCTGCTGTCAAAATGCGCCAATTTTCTTCATCTCTTTCCACATAGTCAGAAATATATAATTTCACCTGATATTCATGAGCTTTTTTTACGGTAGACCATTTTCCCACCACATTGCTTTCCCACCACACATACGCAGGTTCCCCTAACGTAATAGACTCCACCTCCCGGTCAGAAGCCCAAACGGATGATGTTCTTCCCCCCAGCAGCAGAAATAGCGCTGACAGCAGACAGAATCCCAAACCTGCCCGAAATCTAAATTTTCTTTTTTGTCTGTCTTTCATTCTTCAGGCCCCTTTCTTCTTTTATCAATCACTTCTCAGGGCATCAATGGGATTCAGCCTTGCAGCCCTTCCGGCAGGCATGTAACCGAACAAAAGCCCAATCCCCACAGAAACGCCAAAGGACACTGCAACAGCTGAAAACGAAGGGGTTACCGACAGCCCAGCCACCGCCCCTACTGCCAAAGCAGCTCCGCTTCCCAGAAAAATCCCAATGACCCCTCCCACGGAACTGATAACTGCTGCCTCTATCACAAACTGCTGCATGATAACGCTGCGTTTTGCTCCCAAAGCCTTGCGGATACCAATTTCCCTGGTTCGTTCCGTGACGGATACCAGCATAATATTCATAACTCCCACTCCTGCCACTAACAGGGAAATCCCGGCGATCCCTCCCAAACCTGCAGATACCATAGCAATCATTGAGTTCAGTTCATCTAACATCTCACTCATAGCCGTTACAGAATACAGATCCTCATCCTTAAATTTTTCATATAGAAATTCCTCAATTTGATCCTTGGCTGTATCTGCCTGATCCATTTCACGGATAGTAAAGGTGTAGTTATTTATATTGGCATTTCGTGCCATTTTTACCGCACGGCTGTAGGGAAGCCACACAAAGTCGTCGCTTCCTCTCTGTTCCATTTCCTCCTCCTGCTGCTCCACTACCCCTACAATGGTAAAAGCATACCCATTGATCTTTATCTTTTCCCCGTAAGCTTTTTCCGAACTTCCATAAAGATCCTCAGCGACATAAGCGCCTACCACGCATACCGGCTGTCTCGAAAGAATATCGGCATACTGGATATTTCTTCCCCAGGATAATTTCCAATCCTTGATCCCCAAATATTCCTTACTAACCCCAATGATAGAAGTAGAGGTCAAAGAATCATTTTCATGCTTCACTGTGCCGCTTACACTGACGGTAGGGGACAGATGAGAAAAAATTTCTTCGTGCTCCTCATAAAATGCATACATTTCGTCCTCAGAAACGGATCTTGATGAGACAGTCTGCATACTGACCGTAATCTGATTTGTTCCCATGCTGGCAAAACTCTCTGTCATATAAGCCATATAAGCATTCACCACACTGACCAGAATGATCACTGAGGCCACGCCGATAATGATTCCCAGCATCGTGAGAAAAGAACGCATCCGATTGCTCCATATGCTTTTCATTGCCAGCCTAAATGATTGCACCATATTCCTTTACATCTCCATTAAATACTATTTTTCCATCTTGGATCTTTACCACATGCTTTGCCTCCATTGCAATGGAATTATCATGGGTGATCATAACAATGGTGTTGCCGTCTTCATTCAGCTCTTTCAGAAAGTTCAATACTTCCCTGCTGGTGCGGGAATCCAGTGCGCCTGTGGGCTCATCCGCCAGGATTAGGGAGGGATCTCCCGCCAGCGCCCTGGCAATGGATACCCTCTGCTGCTGCCCGCCTGAAAGCTGATTGGGCATGCTGCGCCACTTATCTGCCAGCCCCACCCGCTCCAGAGAACGCATGGCTCTCTCTCTGCGTTCTTCCTTTCCCACTTTTGCATAGAGAAGGGGAAGCTCCACATTTTCCAGCAGGTTGGATTTAGGGAGAAGGTTATACTGCTGAAAAATAAATCCGATCATCCGATTCCGGATGTCTGCCAGCTGGTCATCGCTCATCTGATCCACATCCTCTCCTCCTAAAAGATAGCTGCCGGAGGTAGGAACATCCAGGGCTCCAATAATGTTCATCAGTGTCGATTTTCCGCTTCCCGATTTTCCCACGATCGCCACAAATTCTCCCCGGTTTACTGTAAGGGAAATACCGTCATTGGCATGAACCTCCTCTCCCCCCATATGATAAATTTTATAGATGTCCCGAAGCTCGATCAAAGGTGTTTCCATTCTGTTCTTCCTCCTATCTCCGGCCACCGCCTCCCGGTCCTCCTGAAGGTCCTCCGCCGGGCATTCCTCCTCCAGGCATTCCTTCCATCCCTGGCATCATAAGGCTTGTTTCTGAGGAGGACTCATCCACATAAACCTCCTGTCCTTCCTCCAACCCGCTTAAAATCTGTACAAAATCCTCATTGGTGATTCCCGTCTCTACCTCCACGGCTTTAAAGCCTACCGGAACGTCTCCTACAGATTCCTTAACGCTATCATCCTTTACATAGACCCGGTTCCCCCGCATCAGGGACTCCACCGGTATCATCAGCGTATCCTCTGCCTGTTCCAGAGTAATAACACCATCCACATTCATACCTGGGAGAAGCCCGTCGGCAGTATCAAGGGTTACAGTCACCGGATAATTGGTCACTCCATTGGACTGGCTGCTCTCTAAGCTGATGTTTGTAACCTTTCCTGTGAATGTTTGATTTTCCAATGCATCCGCTGTAACCTCCACCGTCTGCCCTACCTCCACGTTTCCCACATCCAGCTCATCCACGGACATCTCAAACGTAAGAGTGGACAGATCATAGATGACTGCCAGTGTTGTCTCACTGTTGGAATTGCGGCTGATGGTATCTCCGGTTTTTACATTTTTTGTAATCACCTGCCCGGAGATAGGAGCTGTAATCGTATAATTTTCATAATCCTCTGTGGTTGAATCCAGTTTGCTCTGAGCGGACTCCACCCCTTCCATGGCAGAATCCACTTTTGACTGCAGATCCTGAAGAATGTCTTCTACATCAGAGGCTGCGATCTGAAAGATGGGAGTTCCCTGAGCAACATAATCTCCTTCGTGAACCAATAAAGCAGCTACCTCCAGGCTTCCATTCCCCGTAACCTCCGCTTTCATTACTGTATCCGTCATCGGTTCAAAGTTTCCTTCCCCAGCGGAGAAAAATCCATTAATCTCCGCAGAAGCCGAATGGGAAACCGTCAAACCTCCTGGATTAGCGGTTTCCAGGGTCACATACCGCACCATTCTCCCTCCCTCCAGAACCTCGTCCATATTGCTGACAGCTGTCACCACAGCTGACAGCTGCTCCTCGGTATCAGACAGCGTCACAGTTCCCTGGCTCCCCACTGGGATCAAAACCGCTTCCCCTGACAAAAAGGGAACTTTTATCTTCATTGTCTGGTCATTATAAATAGTAGCAATCTGGGTATTAGAGCTTACTTTATCCCCGACTTCAATGTCCAGGCTTTTTATAAAGCCGGATCGGGTGGATTTAAACGTATTTCCGCTGTAATCGGATGCGGCCTCACTGTAATCCTCAAGAGCCTGGGCATAATCCTTATTGGCACGTTCCAAAGAAGTATTGGCTGATTTCAGCTCCGATTCCATAGAAGAAACATCGATCTGGTACAGGATCTGCCCCTTTTCCACCTGATCTCCTTCCTCAAACTCAGCACTGAGTACCTCTCCCTCTACCAGGGAAGTGATCGAATACGTATCCTTCGGCGAAATCGTCCCTGATGAGGACAAGGTGGAAACCAGCGTTCCTTTTGTAACCTGGGAAGTTTTCTGGCCTTTTGCAGCTGCTGCTGTCCTTTCCCGCTTTGCTGCCGCCTTCCAGAACAGGAGTCCCGCTGCCAGAAGCAGGAGCAGAAAAAGAAATACTGCTTTTCTGCTTTTCTGCTTTTCTGCTTTTCTTTCTATTTTCCCTGCTGTTTTGTTTTGGCTCCTTCTTAATATTTTTCTTATGATCCCTCCAGGCTTTCCATTTTAATCTCATTTTCCCTAACTCCCTCTCTGAGTTAATCCTCCACATAATCAATCACTGTGTACACAGAATCACTATTGGAATCCACTGTTTTTTCACAGATCAAAGTTACCGTATCCCCCACCCGCAAAGAGCCGTAGACAGAAAAAGCAAACTGCATCTCGGAACTGGTCAGCTTATACTCTGTTCCATCATCTAATGTAACAGCTGTCGGTGTCATCACATCGGCAGAACTATAGTAAATGTTTTCAATGGTTCCCCGGACTGCGCATCGCCCTGTCTCCACATCCTCATCTGTGGTGTAAGCCCATACCGTCTTAGCCGTGCTGTTATAATAGATCACTACATATCCGCTTGAGATACAGTTTTTCAAAGTCTCATATCGGGAAGCGTCCCCGTTAATAAAAATATTAGCCTCTTGGACATTGAAGGGAACAAAATCTCCCAAATAACCGCCCTTCCGAATCAGCTTTGGCCCCTTCAGGCTATTGTCTGCCAGCTCCATCGGATTGATCTCACCGTCAGAATTGACCTCACAGCCCAAAATCGCAGCATAAATCTGCCCTGATTTGTTTTCCGTCTTTAATAGGTTATAAAATAGATTCACACAATCTTCTCTGGTAAGGATCTCTGTCTCCTGAAGATCCAGCTCATCATTTAACTCCAGGGAATAAAACAGGGACATACGGGCAGAAACGGTATTTCCTGTAAAGTCTTCGTTGGTATATCCCAAAAGCCCTAATATCCCACGAACGGCCTCCTTCAAAGTAATTGGTTGATCCGGCCGAAACATCCCTCCCAGATACCCCACGATCCATCCCTGCTCCGCCGCAATGCGTATACTGGGGGCATAATCACTGCCAGCAGCTACATCTGAATAGACTGATACGCTGCTTGCAGAAGGCAGATAATCCCGGTATTCAGAAGCCTTCACGAGCATTTGTGAAAATTCACCTCGGGTCACGCTGTCTGTCAGCCCTGTAGTCACATTGCTCATGATCCCGGTGATCCCTACTACCTTTCTGCGATAATCCATATTATTGTCTGCTGCCTCCGCTGTAATTGAGGCTCCTGCCGAAAGGCAGATAGAAACGGCTGTAAAAGCTGTCAGGGAAACCATTCCTTTTCTTCTTACTTCCAACAATCCATATCCCATGCACTATGCACCTCACCTTATATTTGACCAGATTTGCCTTTTTTCTATTTCTATTGATGATTCCGGGGTTCTCACTGTAATAATCATCTATGCTGAAAATGCCGGACAGACCTGCTCCTTTGCTCTGCTCTATCTATTCTCAGAACTCATTATAGGAAACCTAGTTGAAATGTACTTGAAAAAACCTGTGAACATTTTCCGAACTATCCCGTAAAATCAAAAATCCTTTCTGTGTGCACATTAACATAAAAAGCTTCCAAACGGTATGGGATAATCCCAAAACCGTCTGAAAGCTTTCCTTATATTTTCCAGCCTCTCCTCTATATATTTTTTCTCAGTAACCACCTTTTATCTTTCTTTGTTCTTCCAAAGGAATGCAGCCCTGAAAGAGGCAGGATTACCCTGAATCGGATCCAGGTTCCATCTGCACTCTCTGCCTGAACACTGCCCCCATGTGCCTCGGCAGCTGCCTGCACGATCGACAGCCCAATCCCGCTTCCTCCTGTATTTCGGGATCGTGAACTGTCCGGACGGTAAAACCGCTCAAATAACTGCCCTAAATGGGAAATATGTTCCAGCTGGCAGGTGTTATATACCTCAATAAAGACTTTTTTGTGCCTTTTATATAGGTCTAATGAAATTCTTCCTTCTGCGTCTGAATACTTCAGAGCATTGTCCAGAAGAAGGGATACCATCTGTTTTATCAATCCTGGATCTCCCTCCATCCAAACGTCATCTTCAATAGACTGGGAATACTTCTTTTTTCTCGCCTCTGCCAGGGACGAAAAAGGTTCCGACAGCTCCCATACACAGTCACTGACAGAAAACTTCTGTTTTTCTGGCAGCGGACGCTCCTCATCCAATCTTGAAAGCATCACTAAATCCTCTGTCAGCTTTGCCAGCCTTTTGGTTTGGCGCTTTATATTCTCTACCCACTCATCTTCCCCATACTCCATAGCAATGATGTCCACACTAGTAGAAATAGAAGTAAGAGGAGTTTTCAGCTCATGGCTTGCATCCGTTATAAACCGCTTCTGCCGTTCTATATTTTTGAGATAAGGATGGATCGCTTTTCTTGAAAAAAGAGCTACCAACAAAAATACCACAAAAAGGATTCCTCCCGCAGCTGCAAAGGAGATAAGCAGAAGTGTCTCCATGAAGTCAAGCTCCCGGCTCACATTTAAAAAAATTACGGTTTTCCGTTCTTCCTCTTCAAACACCCGATAGCGGTATTGATCCAAATACCCTTTCTCCTGTCCTCTTTTTAAAGCTGTGATCCCGTAATCAGAGGCTTCTGCTTCCGACACAGAGGCAATAAAGTCCATCCCCACTTCCTGTACTGTTCCGTCCTCCTTGATACGAACAATAAAAAAACGGGTAATAAAAGGAAGTTCTTGGTTTTCCTCCTGTCCTGACGGATGAGGGCCTCCTTTTTCTTGAAACCCAAAAAATAATCTCTGTTTTTGCCTGTTCGCTTCAGAATCATGATCCGGAGGTTTCATAGGCTCTTTTCCATTTTCATATCCCCATATATCCATAATCACATGATCCTGATGTTCCGTGGTAACCATATAATTCCAAACATTGATCATGGTCAAGATCACTGCCATAACCACAGATACCGCTGCCATGGCCGCCATAATGAAACGTCTCTGCATGCGCCTTAACATATTTCCTCCAAAGAATATCCAGCCCCACGAACCGTTTGTATTTCCACATCTGCTCCCAGAATTTTTAATTTTTTCCGTAAAAATCCGATGTAAGTCCACACCACATCCATCTCTGTATCTGTTTCACGTCCCCAAATCTTTTCCATCAAATGAGAAGTCGAAAAAACATATCTGGGATGGGAAAAAAATAGTTCCATTAACTGATATTCTTTATTATTAAGGCGGATCCTGCCTCCATTTGCTGAGAGTTCAAAACGGTTACAGTCCAAACTAGTATTTCCTGCTTTCAAAATCCTCTCTGCATAATTTTCACTCCTTCTTCCCAATGCCCGGATCCTGGCCATAAGCTCACTGGCTGCAAATGGTTTTGTCAAATAATCATCAGCTCCCGCATCCAGCCCCGCAACACGATCCTCAATCTCTGATTTTGCTGTAAGCAGCAGTACCGGAACTGCCATTTTCTCCCGCCGCATAAGAGCCAGAACCTCAAGCCCGCTCTTTCCCGGCATCATAATGTCAAGAACCACTACATCATAACGGGTCTGCTGCAGATAGTCCCAGGCATCATCTCCACTGTGGACGATGTCCACCGAATATTTCTGTTTTTCCAGCAATACCTTTAGCGCCCTGGCAATCTCTATCTCGTCCTCTGCGATCAGTATCTTCATTCACATGTTCCACCTTTCTGAAAAAGCTATTGTTCCTTTCAGATTTCCTCCCGATATAGCGGGATAGCCATTTCTCCGGCCACAAAGCTACTTTTCTGTCGTTCCCAGATAATTGATCCCCTCTCCATCCACCACATAGCTGCCAAGAAATTCCTCCTTTTCCGAGTGATAGATAAAATCGGTCACTCTATATCTGGCCGTCCGTACATCACGAAGCATAATATGCAATTTTTCTTGTTCGTCGGTCCAGACATCTGCCTCAGGCATTCCAAGCTGAACGGTTTCATCAAACAGCAGATAGGAATCTTGACCGCAAATTGCCTGAATCGTAAAACGGCATCGATCATCCATTGCCAATTCTCCATTTATCAGCATATCCTCCTGCACAAAAGCTTGAAGCTCCCATTCTTTTTCTTCATACATGAAGGGGCATGAGGAATACAATACCATATTTTTCAAAGAATCTGGTTCTTTTTCCTGTCTGGCTGCTATAACCTCTGGCTGCTGGACCTCCGCCCTAACATCAGCTCCGTCAGACAACTCCTCTTCTTCCGCAAAAATGTAACCTGACTCTCCCTCTAAATCGCTGTCTGCCTTTCTTATTTCTTCCGTTTGGCTCTTCCGGTCGGCATCTGTATCATAGTCCTGGCATCCAGAAATAAAAAGGGCTAAACACACGGCGGCCAGGCTTACTCTAAGACTATATTTTCTCATATTCTTCCCTCCTCCATCAAAATCTGTTATCCCTGCTGTATCTTCTTTCATCATATAATAAATTTGAATAATTGCAACCACCTTAAACCCCTTTATTTTCTTCAAAAGCTTCATTCCGAATGCAAAAAACGATGAAACGATCAAAGTAAGGATTACAGCATAGCGGCAGGTTATACCGCAAGAAAAATGAATTAACCTTGAATTGCTCTCCCATCGCGTGTTATGATTGAAAAAACATACATAAGAGGTAAGGACATGAAACCAATATTTAAAAGCAGTTTGATCAAAGATGTGGTCATCAGCTATGTCTGTATGATCGTCTTCCCTGTCATGATCATCTTGGGAATGGTATTTCTATTGGCAGGAAGATATATCTACCGAGCTGCTACAGAGTCCGTAACCGTAACCCAGCAGTCAGTTCTGGAATTATATAAAGAAGAAGTCCGAAGCTCTGCCCTGGCCCTGTCTCGGATCGTCAATATGAATGGCGGTACTACTATAAAGGAGGCCGCCGGTTATGATGCCCAAAAACAGAAACAAGCTATGGAACAGTTATATACCATGTATCAGATGCTGGCTGCTCCCGAGTATAAGATCCTGGACATTCACATTTACCGGAAAAACGGCACTGCCATCATACCGAAAGGTGAGATGAGATACAGTGTAGGCGAAATCCGACAGAAGGAATGGTATCAGACAGCGCTCAGCCAGCCGGGCCTGATCCACACCTCTTTAGCAGAGGAAGATTATTTCTACCGCATCCGTTCCTCTCAGGAAATTCTGGAGATATCTGCCTATGCTCCCAAGGAAGATACGGAAGCGGAAGAACAGGAAACCTCTGTCTTATAAACAGCCAGGGCAGCATAATAGCTGATCCCAGCCACAAGGCTCAGCTCCCCTCTGCTGTCACAGAAAAAATCCGGCAGTTTGCAAATGACCATTTTTCTTCTGGAACCAGACAGCAAATTTCATACCATGGCATACGCTATATGATTCTGCCATTACCTGAGCCAGGCTATTATCTTGTTAGTATCGTTAATGAGACTTCCCTCTTTGGACACTTTACCTTGTTCTCGCTCATCAGCATGGCAATCATTCTGTGTGTTGTCCTCATGTTCATTTTTTATTTCAAATGGTACATGAACCGATTGCTGATCCCACTCGGTCATCTGACAGACGGTATGAAGGAGGTGGAGCACCGCAACCTGGACACACAGGTAGAAATGTGCAGACAGCAGGATATTGCCCGGATGATATCCACCTTTAACAACATGGTAAAACAGATCAAAAGGCTGATCCGCGATAAGGAACAGGCAGAGAAGGAAAAATATCAGGAGGAGCTCCATACTCTCCAGTCCCAAATGAATCCTCATTTTCTCATGAACACGCTAAACACATTAAAATTCATGGCCATTTCCGCCCACATATACCGGGATGCAGGATATGGTGATGGCTCTGGAAAATATTCTCGCAGCGGTGTTAAACCGGGATGGCGGATTCTATACCGTCAAAGATGAACAATCTGTACTGAATAGCTATATCTATATCATGCAGTTCCGTTACATGGACAGCTTTGAAGTGGAAACGGAATGGAACCCTGGGATCCTGGACTGCAAAGTACCCAAGCTAATCCTTCAGCCCATTGTTGAAAACTGCATCACACACGGTTTTGAGAATCTGGGAGAAGGTCTTGGGAAAATAATGATCACAGGAACCATACGAGACGGAAACCTGGTCTTTGAGATTACAGATAATGGGAAGGGGATGGATCAAGATACCATCCAACAAATCCTTTCCAATCCTGAGAGATCAGAACCCTCTGAACACCCACACCGCCGTACGATTGGTGTAAGCAACACAGACCGGCGTCTGAAACTTAATTTTGGCCCTAAATACGGTGTTTCCATCGAATCAAAGCTAGGATCTTATACCAAGGTCACATTGACCCTGCCAGTCATAAGAAATGCTGTCAAAGGTAATACAAAAAAGGATGAGAGTCATGTATACAGTATTAATCGCTGATGATGAGACAATTGTAAGAATGATGCTTAGTTCCATGATCGACTGGGAAGAAATGGAGCTCAAACTGGCCACCTGCGTTTCCAACGGCCGTGAAGCTCTCTCCTACCTGGAGCAGCATCCTGTGGATATCCTATCACAGATATCCAGATGCCAGTCATAGACGGTCTGGAACTGATACGGCAGGTAAAGAAATTCCATACCCAGCCTGAAATCCTGGTCCTCAGCGCATACAATGATTTTCCCTATGTTCGCCAGGCCTTTAAACTGGGCATTTACGATTACTGCCTGAAGCGGGAAATCCATGAGGAGATGCTAAAACATCATTTGTCCAATATGAAACAGCTTCTGTCACAAAAGGGCAGGGTTCAGACTGCTGGCTGCAATCCGGTAAAGAATCGGAAGCAGCTCCTCACTCAGCTTCTTTGCGGGGAACTGGAACCAGAAGCAGCTGAACTTCCTGACTGTTATTATATCGTCTGTTTCTCCATTCAGAAATATCAGGAAATTAGAAAAAATTTTGGCAGCGATTTTGACAAAAATTTCCATACATCACTATTAAACTTAGCTGGACAGATTTCACAGATCACAAACCACGGCGCGATTGTTCCAGATCATATGACCAATCTAGTCATGGTCTATGAAGCAAGCCCCTGGGATAACCAGGAGCAGTCTTTAGAAAGCCTTCTGCGAGTCTGCCGGCGTCTCCTCAATGCTTGGAAAAACTACATGAATGTGGAGGCCTCTGCAGCAGTAAGCAGCCTGGCTCAATCCCCCTTTAGCTTTGAGGACAAACTGTCTGAAGCCACCATAAACCTGACCATGAAATATGTCATGAAAACCCAGAACCTCTTTTCTGCCCTGGACTATCCCCGTTTTTCCCCAATGGACGCAATGGCCCAGGGAAACGAGTTCCAGGAAGTTATCCAGGCTTTAAAATCCAATAACGCAATAACCTTTGAGTCTGCCCGTTCCCTGCTCCTGGTCCGCATACAGAAATCCCCAGTTCAACAAGCCAGCCGTCTGGCTCTCTATCTGGCTTACCATATCGCCGCCTCCCTGGTTCATCAACTGGAGGATACCGATTATATATACAGCGCCAATCTTTTGGAAGATATATCCAGATTGAAGACCAGTCAGGAAGTATGCATATGGACTGTAAATTTTCTCAGCGACATGAGACGCTATGTACAATTCCACTATCAGTTTAACTTTCCCGACGAGATAGCACGGGCTATTAATTATATTGACAGCCACTACTATAATCCAGATCTGACGCTTTATGAAGTAGCCTCAGAAGCAGGCTTTAGTGAAAAATATTTTAGTACCCTTTTCAGCCGGAAAATGGGTATGTCCTTTTCCAACTATATGAAACATCTGCGCATACACCATGCCAAGATCATGTTAAAAGAAACCAGCATGAAGCTCAAGGAAATAAGTGAGGCAGTGGGTTACAACAGCGTAGAATATTTTGTGCGGGTATTTTCCGCCCAAGAAGGGATGAGCCCTTCCTCCTATCGTAAAAAGAACCGTACCTTTGTACAGTGAATCAAACCTTTTTTCATTGTTTTCATTCATTGGAATTGTTACACTGAATTTGAAAAACAATCACAAAGGAGGAAGCTATGAGAAAGAAAAGATATTTGTTAGGTGCAATGGTTCTTACAGCTGCTCTGGCAGCCACAGGCTGCGGCAGCGGCACACCTTCTGGTTCACAGGATGCAGGAAACGCCGGAGATCAGGAAAGATCAGTCAGCAGCTCTGGCAGCACGGATAATGAGATAGACAAAAATATCTCCTGTACTCTTACCTTGGCCACCTGGGATGTGGCAGCTGCAAAAACCTTTGAGGAACTGGACATGGAAGCTCGTTTCCAGGAGCTCTATCCAAATGTAGAGATTGACATCGAAGAATTTAACGCAGAACCGGAGTATTTCAATTCCATGAAGATCCGCTCCTCTGCCTCTGAGCTTCCCGACCTTATGTTCCACAAATCCGACAGCATGAACCAGTATTCCGAGTACCTGGTAGATCTGACGGACACAGAAGCTAATAAAAATAACCAGATTGCCTCTGAATATGCAGTGGATGGCAAGGTTCTGGGAATACCGGACCGCAAGGCAAACGATTATGTATATTATTGGACAGACATGTTTGAGGAGGCAGGAGTGGAAGTTCCTGAAACTTGGGATGAGTTTGTTGAGGTAAGTGTAAAACTTCAGGAGCATTTCGGTTCTCAAGATCCGGATTTCGGCGCAATCTGCATGGGTGCTAAAGACGCATGGCCCACCTATCCTCTGATGGAATATGGTCCCGCCGCCCAGAGTGGAAATGGGTATTACTGGGATGCTATGACAAAGGAAGATGCTCCTTTTGCTGAGGGCACTGATATCCACACGGTCTACGGCAAAATTTATAATCTGTTCCAGAAAGGCGTACTGGGAAAAGATCCCTTAGGTATCACATACGATCAGAGCCGCGCCCTCTTTGCCAAGAAAAAAAGCGCTATGACCTTAAACAGCCCTATGTTCCTCACCGCCTATAAAGCTGACGGATATGACACTGCTGGTATGTCCACCTTCTACCTTCCATTCCGTGACAATCGTGAGGAGGAATTTAACCTTGTAACTCAGGGAGACTGTTTCTTAACAGTCACCAACAATTCTGAAAATCCTGAGGTAGCAAAAGCATTCCTGGAGTTCTACTTCAGCGAGGCCTGGTATCCTGACTATATCGCTTCCATCAGCAGTGACAGCACCATGACTCCGTATGCTAAAGACCTGGATCCTGTACTTCAGACTGCCTCCAAGCTTCATCCTGAAGTAAAATTTGTGACCTATGGTGCTGGCGCCAGCGATTTTATTAACATGGTATCTGAGACCAAGTTTGACTGCAAACAGCTGGGTGTGGAGATGCTGACAGACGGCTTTGATTACGCAAAGCGCTGTAAAGAACTGAACCAGACCTGGACGGAAGCCAGAAGTAAACTAGGCCTTAAATAGGAGGACGTTCATGAACAGGCTCAACCGAAAAAGACTTATCTTTTTAAGCCTGTCCCTAGCAGTTCCGGTCATTCTGTTATGTGTATTTGTAGTTTATCCATTCTGGGAGCTCATTCATATGAGCTTCCTGGAATGGGACGGCGTTGCTTCCGTCCGAACTTTTATAGGATTTGGCAATTACACACAGCTTTTTTTCAAATCCCCGGAATTCTGGCAGGCTTTCCGCAACAATTTAACATATCTCCTTATACACGGAATCATGATGCCTGTGGAGCTGGTGTTGGCAGTGATGCTCTCCAGCAAATTTAAAGGCTCAGGTTTTGTCAAGGCTATCATCTTTCTCCCCTTTATTATCAACGGTGTAGGTATCTCCTACTCCTTTTCCTACTTTTTTTCGCCTGTAGAGGGCGGCTTTAACTATATTCTGACCAAACTGGGTATGGAAGGGCTGATCCATAACTGGCTGTCTGACCCGAAAATCGTGAATTACGTACTGGCATCCGTATCAATCTGGCGGTATATGGGCTTTCACATCGTACTATTTATGGCAGGCCTCTCATCTGTGCCAAAAGATATGATGGAAGCTGCTGTAGTAGACGGCGCCAACGCATGGCAGCGTTTGAGATATATCCAGCTTCCAGCCATCCGGACTGTCATTGACTTCATGCTCTTTGATGTTATCAACGGCAGCCTGCAGATGTTCGACATTCCTTATATCATGACCGCAGGCGGGCCTGATGGTGCATCCAACACATTTTCCATTTATACCATCGATACAGCCTTCAAATACAATAACTTCGGAATGGCTTCTTCTATGGCTGTTATCATGATATTCATGATCGTGGGGGTACAGATTGCCCAACGTTTCATCACAAATCATCTGAGAAGGAGGGATCGGTATGGCGCATAAAAAATTATCTCTGGCAGCAAAATACGCGGTTTCATTCCTCCTGGTCCTTATGGTTTTTCTGCCTCTTTTGGTGACCATCGTAAGCTCTCTAAAAATTCCCGGAAGTCTGGATGCTCAGTCTCCATTATGGATTTCAGCCAAGGATATGACTCTTGACAACTATCTAAGCGTATTCAAGGAACGGTATCTTGTCAGAGCATTTACCAATACCATTAAGATTGTTGCTGTCAGCATCTTTTTTAATGTCCTGGTAGGATCGATCACCGCCTATTGTCTGGAACGATTTGAATTTCGTTTTAAAAAGATCATCTATATTCTGTTTTATCTGGCCATGATGGTTCCCACTAATATTGTGGAAATCGCCAGGTTCCAGGTCATCCGGGGCATGGGACTTTATAATACCCTGGGAGCACCTATCGTCATATATATTGCAGCCAATTTGATGCAGCTGTATATTTACCGGCAGTTCATCAGCGGTATTTCCGTTTCACTGGATGAAAGCGCTATGTTAGACGGCTGCGGTTATTTCAGGATATTTGCGCAGATCATCTTCCCGCTTTTAACACCAGCTACAGCCACCCTTGTCATTATTAAGACGGTGTCTATTGTCAATGACATGTATATCCCCTATCTGTATATGCCAAAAAACCAAAATAAGACCCTGACCACCTTTCTCATGCGATATGCAGGTGCACAGCAAAATTCCTGGCCTCTGCTTGCCGCCGGGATCATCGTAGTGGCCCTTCCCACTGTACTTCTGTATATCTTTTTCCAGAAGTACATCATAGAAGGGATCACGGCAGGCGCCGTAAAAGAATAAAAGGAGATAAATTAATTATGGACAAACCTGTTTTATGGAATCTGAACTGGAAATTTTATGATTATTTTGAAACAAGCCTCCTTACAGAGGATTCCGGCTGCCGCACAGATATAAACCTCCCCCATACAGTCAAAGAACTTCCCTTGAGCTACTTTAGCCATGAGGAGACAGCCATGATCAGCACCTATGTGAAAGAGCTCTCTGTTACCTCTCAAATGCTGGAAAACAGGATCATACTGGTATTTGACGGTGTCATGGCCTATTTTGAACTTTTTGTAAATGGGCAAAAAGCAGGGGAGCATAAAGGCGGTTACTCAAAAAGCATGTTCGACATTACCCCTTTATGCACAGAAGGCGCAAACCGAATTGTCCTAAAGGTAGACAGTCATGAACGGGAGGACATTCCTCCCTTTGGATATGCCATTGATTATATGACCTATGGCGGAGTTTACCGGGCTGTCTGGCTTTACTGCTGCGGCCCCGTCTTTGTGGAACGGGCTTTAATCCGCTATGATCTGGAAAGCGAAAATGTTATCCTGCGGCCAGAATTGTTTCTGGATAACTGTGGCCGGGAATGTCCTATAACTGTTAATATCTGCCTAAAGGACAGGGACGGCGTTGTTGCCGCTTCTTACCAAAGGTACATTCATGCTGTACCAGGAAAAAGCAGCGTTATCTTGGAGCCCCAGTGCATCCCTTCCCCCATCCTATGGGATCCGGATACCCCTTACCTCTACACAGTAGACATAACGCTGAAATCCGATGGAGGTTTGCTGGACACCCACCATGTAAGAACCGGTTTCCGTACAGTGGCTTGTACACCAGAAGGACTCTTTGTCAACAATCGGAAAATCAAGATAATGGGACTAAACCGCCACCAGTCCTTCCCTTATGTTGGTTATGCCATGGGAAAGAGAGCCCAGGAAAAAGATGCGGATATCCTGAAAAATTACCTCAATGCCAATACAGTGCGCACCTCCCACTACATGCAGTCAGAATACTTTCTGGATCGCTGCGATGAAATCGGGCTTCTGGTATTCTCCGAAATACCTGGATGGGGCCATATAGGAGGAGAAGAATTTAAAAAAGTCATGATGCAGGATGTGGAATCCATGATCCTGACCCAGTATAATCATCCAGGAATCTTCATCTGGAGCATACATATCAATGAATCCCTGGATGATGATGCCCTGTATACCAAGGCAAATGCCCTGGCTCATAAGCTGGATCCCTCACGTCCCACCACAGGCGTGCGCTACATCACCAACAGCCACCTCCTGGAAGATGTATACTCCTTAAATGATTTTACCTATTCAGACTGCGATCCAGACGGTACAAAGCTATTCAAAGGACGCCAGGAAGCTACTGGCTTGGAATACCCAGTTCCCTTCCTGATCACTGAATTTTCAGGAACCGCATTTCCTACTAAGCTCTGGGACAGCGCTGACAAACGCACGACCCATGCCAGGGCTTATGCCAGAGTGTACAGCCACTCCAACCTTTCAAAGGATCTTATGGGGATCATAGGCTGGTGTGCCTTTGACTACAATACACATGCAGACTATGGATCAGGAGATAAGATTTGCTACCATGGTGTCATGGACATGTTCCGTATTCCCAAATACGCTGCTCATGTACTGCGCAGCCAAAAGGATCCGGAACAGGAGATCATAATGGAACCCACTACAGAATTTTCCAGAGGAGACAATAAAGGGAACCGTCTGGTTTCCCCATTTATGGTTCTTACTAACTGTGATTACATCGAGGTGGAAATGTATGGAAAGGCTCCTGTCCGTTATTATCCTGATAATCGTTATATCGGGCTGGAACATCCGCCTATCGAAATTGAGGAGGAGATCGGCGCATGGCAGGATCTGTGGCAGGATGGCAAGATCACAGGATATTACAAAGGCAAGGCCGTCATCCAAAAGAAATTTCTCCGGGATTCCAGCCTGCACGACATGGAAGCCGCTGCCGATGATGCAGAACTTTATGGGGATCATATGGATACTACCCGCGTGGTATGCCGGGTCACAGACTCCGTTTCCACTACTCTGGTATACTTCCCTGGTATTGTCCAGATAGAGACAAAGGGGCCTATCCAAGTGATCGGACCCACAACCATTCCTGTGAGAGGCGGCTATGCTGCATTCTGGATCAAGACAGTTCCCCAGAACTTCTCAGGAGACAGGGAGACCGCTGAAATCCATATCCGCCTGGCCGATACTCCGGTTGAGGAAAAATGCATAAAAATTGATGTGATAAAATCTGACATGGTAGTCGGATAAAAATAAAAAGCATCTTCCATCTTCATTTGATCCATTTACACTTTTATATATCTTCCTGTAATACTATCCGGGTTCCCGGCTATCTCCTCTGGAGTGCCCACGGCAATGATCCTTCCGCCTTCTTCGCCTCCGCCGGGGCCCATATCGATGATAAGATCTGCATTCCTTATCACATCCAGATCATGCTCGATCACAATGACGGTGGCCCCCTTATCCACAAGGGACTGAAAAACTGCGAGCAATGTCTGGACATCCAAAGGATGCAGACCTATGGTCGGCTCATCAAAAATAAATACGGAATCAGACTGGGGCTTTCCCATTTCACTTGCCAGCTTCAATCGCTGTGCTTCCCCGCCGGACAGCCCCGGCGTTTCCTCTCCCAAGGTCAGATAACCTAGTCCAAGCTGCTTCAGAACATCCAGACGGCTTGAAACCACTTTTCTGTCTTTGCAGAAATCAAATGCGCTGTTTACATCCATATTCATGAGCTCTGGCAGGGAGGCGTTTTCTCCCCAATGATTTGCCAGGCGGATCTCATATGCCTCTTTTGCGTATCTCGAACCTCCGCAGCTGGGGCAGGGGATGTCCACATCCGGCAGAAACTGGACATCCAGGCGGATTTCTCCTGTACCATCACAGACCGGACATCTGAGTTTTCCTGTATTATAAGAGAAGTCCCCTGCTTTGAAACCATACTCCTTTGCTCCATCTGTTTTGGAAAAAATCTTTCTCAGATCATCATGGACATTGGCATAAGTTGCAACCGTAGACCGGATATTGATCCCGATGGGTGTTGCATCAATCAGCTTTACATGGCTTATTCCCTCTGTGCTGACAGAAAACACATGGGGAGGCTGCTTCTTCCCATCAATGGCTGCTTCCAACCCTGGGATCAGGCTCTCCAATATCAGAGTCGTTTTTCCCGAACCGGACACACCGGTAACTGCCGTCATCCTTCCTTTTGGAAAATCCACCTCCAGCGGTTTTACTGTATGGATATGACCGGTGGAAAGATGAATCCTGCCCAGTTCAAATAAGTTCTCCTTTTCAATCTGTTTCCGAGTTACTGTGTTAGCTTTTCCTGAAAGAAATGGCCCGATCATGGAATCAGGGTTGGTTTGTATTTCTTCCACTGTTCCTTGCGCAATCACATATCCTCCCTTTGAACCTGCTTCCGGCCCCATCTCAATCATCCAGTCTGCCTGGGATAAAATTTGCGTATCATGATCCACTAAAATCACAGAATTACCGTCCTTTACCAGATCATGCATCACTTCATTCAGCCCAACTATATTGGATGGATGAAGCCCAATCGAAGGTTCATCTAACACATAGAGCACTCCTGTCGTGCGGTTCCTCACTGCCCGTGCCAGCTGCATTCGCTGCCGTTCTCCGGTAGATAAAGTGGAAGATGCCCGATCAAGGGTCAGATACCCAAGCCCCAGATCCAGCAGTCTTTTTGCCGTGTCTTTAAAAGTGTCGCAGATCCGTTCTGCCATAGGGCGCATTTCTTCCGGAAGGGAGCCCGGGATCTCCTCTACCCACTCTGTCAGATCGGAAAGTGTCATTTGGCAGGCCTCATCCAGGCCAATCCCCCGCAGCTTCGGTGTTCTTGCCCGATCAGACAGCCTTGTTCCCTTGCATTGAGGACAAACGTCCATTCTCAAAAACTTTTCGACCCTTTTCATCCCTTTTTCATCTTTGACCTTAGAAAGCGCATTCTCCACTGTATATACTGCATTGAAATATGTAAAATCCATATCTCCGGCAGCTCCGTTTGTCTTATTCTGATAGATGATACGCTTTTTCACAGCAGGGCCGCGAAACACAATATCACGTTCCTGAGGCGTCAGATCACGGAACGGCACATCTGTCCGCACCCCCATTTCGCGGGCAATGTCCTTCATCAGTGACCACATCAGCGTCTGCCACGGCATGACTGCGCCCTCATCTATGGTAAGATTTTCATCTGGTACAAGGGTTGACTCATCTACGGTACGTATCATTCCTGTACCACCGCAGCACGGGCAGGCCCCTTGGCTGTTAAATGCAAGTTCTTCGGCACTGGGAGGGATCACTTTTTCACCGCAGACCGGACAGACAATGTCTTTTTCTGCAGCTACCGCCAAAGTAGGTTCCACATAATGCCCGTTCGGACAGCGATGGCTTCCCAAGCGGGAATACATCAGTCGCAGACTGTTTAAAAGCTCTGTCCCTGTACCGAACGTACTTCGGATTCCAGGAACTGCCGGACGCTGGTGCAGGGCAAGTGCTGCCGGCACATATAGAATCTCATCTACATTGGCCTTTGCCGCACCGGTCATGCGCCTTCTTGTGTAGGTTGAGAGGGATTCAAGATACCTTCTGGATCCTTCGGCATACAAAACGCCAAGTGCCAGAGAGGACTTGCCAGAACCGGATACTCCCGCAATCCCCACAATCCGGTTCAAAGGCACATCAACATCCACATTTTTTAAATTATGTACTCTCGCCCCCCGGACTTTTATTTTTTCAGGTATCAGCATAAGCTGCCTCCTTAAAGATTCATTGTAATATGGCATATCCCAGTGGATCGATTCATTCTCCTATGCCATAAAAAATCTATGTGATTTTTTATATTTGCCAATTGCCGCTTGACAGATTGACATAAGGGCATAATAATTCACCCTGTTTGGATAACGGACAGCCGGATGATAGTAATCGATTACAAGCGTATGGTTCCAGAGAGCAAACATATTATCCCAGGTATCTTCATCCTGCAGTTGATCTCCCAGAACGATCTTTAAAAGGCTCCTGTTATTTCCGCACACAATAATATCCGGCTCGATGATCTGCAGTTCCTTTTTTAGTTCCTCTTTATCTTCCTCTGCATATTTTTTCAGATCTTCATAATCGGAACTGTTTCCTCCATTGCTTTTTTTCACATTGACAACCGCTATGCGGTCTATCACTTCTTTTTCCTTGGAACGAAGGATCTCGTCATCATACTCACATATACGGTTCTGAAATGCATGATGGATCGCCTGGGTCCAGATTGCAATTTTTCTCCACATAGTCCATGGACGTTCTGCTTCATGGAGGCTTTCTGTCAAACAGTATCCATTTTCCTCAGAGGTGTATGCCTCTTTTAAGAAATAGCACACCTTTGGCGTGCTCTGCCCTTCCCATTTTTCTTCACACACGATCCCGTCTCTGATAAAGCGCTTATACCCTTTCTGCCGATGCTTCTTCTCCCATGATTCCATTAATTCCTGCAGCTCTGCTTCTTTACCCATATCACTTTTAGTTCCCCTTGCGCTTTCTTAGTTTACCATAAATGCAAAGATTCAAGGCCCTTTCCTTTTTGATCACAGCATTTTTCATTATGCAGCATTTAAAACCAGCCTGCTTTTTCCTCTTTGAAGTCAGGTTTGTCACCATATTCATAAGGATTATAGTTATTTAAATTGCATCCAAACTCTTTTAATGATTTTATCTTATTGTCTTCTGTCCACACAATTAAGGAAATTCCATCAAATTCTTCTATTTTTCCACTTTTCATTTCATTTTTGAAATACCACTCTACAATCGTCTGGTTATCTTTATGAAAAAACTGCTTAATATTCCATTCGACCACCCTGCCGCGTGTGTTCCATTCATGAAACCAGTGTTTTACCCTTTGACAGTTATTATATTTTGGCCCCCAGCTTTCTGTATAAATCACGTCCTCTGCAAAAATATGATCCATACCTAAATCCTGCTGCAGGATCCACATTTTAAACCACAAGTAAACAATCTGTTCTTTTTCCCTCACCATGTATGACTCCCTTCCTCACTGTTCGTCAGATCCCCAAGACTCTTCCAATACTCCTCCTCTTACAACAGGCAAATATATACGCTTTCAGCGATATTATATCACAAAAATTCTCTCAAAACTTTTATTTATTCTTACTATTTTGTTCCTTCAAAAATTTCTGCTCTCCGGAAAAAACAGGATAAAACGAAAAATTTTTCTGTTTCACATAGCCTATAACATCAGACAGCTCCATGCAAAAAAATCCGGAAAGATTTCCAAAAACGAAGGATTCTTCCCGGATTTTTCTATTCACAGAGCGAGGGTATCGCTCAGACATTCAATAGAATGATTTCGCAATACCCTCTGCAAACAAATGATTCCTTTTTATTCAATTGCAATATATTTCTTCTGCTCAACAGCAGGTTCCGCTTCTTTCTTTGGAACAGACAGTTTCAAAATACCATGCTTAAATTCAGCCTTAATATCTTCTTCTGTTATATTCTCTCCCACATAGAACGTACGCTGGCATGCGCCCATGTAACGCTCTCTACGGATATATCGTCCGCTTTCCTTTTTCTTTTCATCTTCATTCAGGCCTTTGGCAGCGCTAATCGTCAGGTAGCCGTTATCCAGAGAAGCATGAACCTCTTCCTTTGCAAAGCCTGGCAGATCCATCTCCAGCTCATAGCCGGTATCTGTCTCCTTAATATCCGTCTTCATCATGTTTTTACCATGATGGCCATACAGCTTCTTCTCCATTTTTCTCAACTCGCTGTCATCAAAGAACGGGAAATCTCTCATAAAGTCATCAAACATATTCTCTCCAAAAATACTAGGCATTAACATAAATCATCTCTCCTTTTTCTATGCTTTTTTACCTTGTTTCTTTGGAACAGGGATGTTTTGGGGAACTCACAAAATCCTTTCTTAACCTTTGCTTTTGTTTCCTTTCCTTTGTTCTGACTACGTTATATCACTAGTTGTTAGCACTGTCAATAGATGAATGCTAATTTATTTGTGAAAATTTTGTGTATTTCTAATTTTCACTATTTCATCTTCTACCCATCTTTACCGCTCCCAAGTCCAGGCAGGCCTGCTCCAGAAACCGGTATTTGTTACCCTGCTTTTCTCCAGAACATCCCCTCAGAAGCAGCTTTTTTTACAGTCCACACATCTCTCTATCAGGGTTGTAAATACTGATATTCAAGCAATCCAAGCCAAATTGAAGAAACGCATCCTTGTTTGTGAACAATACGCTGACATCATCGGAATGATTATTCATTATAGCCTCTATAATTTCAGCAATCTGATTTGGCGTAGGCGCTTCTATCCAGTCTCCCCATTAAACAGATACAGGATAATATCTCCATCCATATACAAAAGCCATGTTAAACAATACTGCTAAAATCAATATTGATAGTATGTTTGCTCCTATCTTTTTATTAAAAACTTAAAACAGTCTCAATAATTGATTCCAGTCACTGCTAATGTTCCATCCCTCAATCCAAATATAACATTCGGTTCCCCTGCTTCCTTTGTAAGAATAAACCCGGCTCTGCTGGGAGGTAGATTTTTTCGTCTGCTTCTGCTACAGAATCCATCAGCTCAATTATCCGGTATATTGGTATTATCGGAAAGCAACAAAAAAGAGCCATCACCAAATGGCAGCTCCGCATCCAATTCTTATTCTTTTTTCCATCATACTCGGCCAACGCTTCAATATCCCCTTCCGACTCTATTGCGGCAATCTAAAGCGGATCCTTAAATCACTCCCCTTATGACAATCCATGCGTCCAGCAATTGCAAATAGAAGAAACATTGTTTTTTAAAACCGATACATTATCTTCCTGTTTCCGATACAATAGGAAAATATTTTGAAATTTTACACCCTTATTTCCGTTACAATGGGAAATTTTTCAAAAATGCCAATTTTTGTCCTTTTCCCATTTTTCGTACCTGCTGCGGTACAATATATTTTTTCTGCAGAAAAGAGAAAAACCACAGCCAGTCAGGGTTTACCGACTGTCCGTGGTCTTTTCCGGTTTGTTATGACATGTGTGTTTTCTCTCTGTTTCCGATTGAAATGGGAATGAACACCATCATTCCCGCCTCTTACGCCTCGTCAATTGCCTTTCCAATATCCCGGCGCATGTATTTATTGGCAAAGTCCACCCATTCCGTGGCCTTGTAAGCGTTAGCCCGCGCCTCCTTCAAGGTCTCTCCCTTGGCAGTCACCCCCAGGACACGGCCTCCGTTTGTCACAATGCGGCCCTCTTTGTCAAAACGGCTTCCTGCGTGGAAGACATAATAGCCCTCCTCTTTCTCAAATCGGTCCAGCCCTGTAATGGGATAGCCCTTTTCATAATGCTCCGGGTATCCGTCTGAGGCCAGAACTACGCACACGGCTGCCTGATCCTCAAATTCCAGCTGGATCTGATCCAATGTCCCATCTACACATGCCTCAAACACATCCACAATATCATTTTTCATACGCGGAAGCACTACCTGGGTCTCCGGATCGCCAAAGCGTGCATTGTACTCCAGCACTTTCGGCCCATCCGCTGTGAGCATCAGCCCGAAAAAGATAATCCCCTTAAACTCCCGGCCCTCAGTGGCCATAGCGTCCACCGTAGGCTGATATATATGGCTGCGGCAGAATGCATCCACTTCCTCTGTGTAGAAGGGGCTGGGAGAAAAGGTTCCCATGCCTCCGGTATTCAGTCCCTGATCCCCGTCCTTTGCCCGCTTGTGATCCTGAGCAGAGGTCATGATCTTGATGGTGTGTCCGTCTACAAAGGACAAAACCGATACCTCCCGGCCTGTCATAAATTCCTCCACCACGATCCTGTCCCCGGCGGAGCCAAACTGCTTATCCATCATCAGGGTCTTAACCCCTTCCTTTGCCTCCTCTCTGGTATTGCAGATGAGAACGCCCTTTCCCAGAGCCAGCCCGTCTGCTTTCAGTACGATGGGCATAGGAGCCGTCTCCAAATATTCCAGAGCTTTTTGAGGATCATCGAATGTCTCATAAGCAGCTGATGGGATATGGTACTTTTTCATCAGATCCTTGGAAAAAGCCTTGGAGGCCTCCAGGATCGCCGCATTTTTTCTTGGGCCAAAGGCACGGATCCCGGCTGCTTCAAAGGCATCCACTGCCCCTGCTGCCAGAGGATCATCAGGGCCCACTACTACCAGATCCACTGCCTTCTCCCTGGCAAAGGAGGTGAGCTTATCAAACTCCATAACTCCAATATCCACGCACTCCGCTACCTGGGCAATCCCGGCATTTCCAGGCGCACAGTATATTTTTTCCACTCTGGGGCTCTGAGCGGCCTTCCACGCAATGGCATGCTCCCTGCCGCCGCCGCCTACTATCAATACCTTCATAGGGCTCCTCCTGTTGAATTGTAACAGTTCAGCCATATATATTCTTGTCCGTTTTAAACGGACAAGAAGCATTGGGCGTCTGCCCTATGAAGATTCAGACAGGAAAATGATTCTGAAAACAAGCTTTCAACCCATTTTCCTGCCTGAATCTTCGCATGGCTGAACTGATATGTTGAATTTCTATCTGCAGGCTATAAAGAAATCTCGTTCTATAGCCGTCCGTTTGCGATCATATCAATGGCCTTTGGCAAAATAACCCATTCCGCCTCCTCCATCACTCTCCGCTGAAGTATCTCAGGCGTATCTCCCGACTGCACTTCCACTGCTTTCTGCAGGATAATAGGGCCGGTATCCATACCGCTGTCCACAAAATGGACGGTAGCTCCCGTAACCTTTACCCCTCTGGCCAAAGCCGCCTCATGAACCTTCAGCCCATAATATCCCACGCCGCAGAAGGACGGGATCAGGGATGGGTGAATATTGATGATGCGTCCAGCATACCGGTCTGTCATGATCTTAGGGATCTTTACCAAAAATCCAGCTAAGACAATGAGATCCAACTGGCACTGATCGATCTTTTCCAGCAAAGCTTTCTCAAAATCAGCCCGGTCAGAAAATTCCTTGGGAGAAATACAGACTGCTTCGATGCCATGGTTTTTGGCCCGCTCCAGCGCATAGGCTCCAGGATTATTGCTGATCACCACTGCGATCTGTGTATTCGTAAGGACTCCATTGTCAATGGCATCCAAAATAGCCTGGAGGTTCGTCCCGCCGCCGGATACCAAAACCCCTGCCCTTAACATAAGGTCACACCTTTCTCTCCGTCCTCGATGGTTCCAACCACATAAGGAGACTCTCCTGCTGCCTTCATAGCTTCCATCGTCTTATCCACATCCTCAGGAGCTACCGCTACGATCATCCCCAGTCCCATATTGTAGGTGTTGTACATCATCTTTTCCTCGATCTGTCCCTTCCTTGCCAGCAGTCCAAAGATAGGAGGAATGGGATAGCTGTCCTTTTTGATCACAGCCCGCACGCCTTCTTTTAACATGCGGGGAACATTTTCATAGAAACCGCCTCCGGTAATATGGCTACATGCCTTTACGCATACCCCAGCCTCCTTTACCGCCTTTAACGCCTTTACATAGATCCTGGTAGGAGCGATCAGAGCCTCTCCCAGAGTAGTTCCCAGCTCGTCATAGTAAGTGTTTAATCCTTCTCTTGTCATCTCCGCTTCAAACACCTTGCGCACTAAGGAAAATCCATTGCTGTGCACGCCGGAGGAAGCCATTCCCACCAGAACATCCCCTGCTTTCAGATTTTCACCGGTGATGAGATCCTTTTTATCCACAATCCCCACTGCAAATCCAGCCAGATCGTACTCATCCTCCGGATAAAATCCTGGCATCTCCGCTGTCTCTCCTCCGATCAGGGCGGCATCCGACTGCTTACAGCCGTCAGCCACTCCTTTTACGATATTTGCGATCTTTTCAGGGACATTCTTGCCGCAGGCAATGTAGTCCAGGAAAAACAAGGGCTCTCCTCCTGCACATGCTACGTCATTGACACACATGGCCACACAGTCGATCCCAACCGTATCATGCTTATCCATAAGGAAAGCCAGCTTGAGCTTCGTCCCCACTCCGTCCGTACCGGACAGAAGGGTAGGCTCCTCCATCCCCTTAAAGGAACTCATGGAAAAGGCTCCTGAGAAACCGCCTAATCCTCCCAAAACCTCTGGGCGCATCGTCCCTTTTACATGCTCCTTCATAAGCTCCACTGACTTATATCCTGCTTCAATATCCACTCCGGCTTTCTTGTAATCCATCATGATCTTAATCCTTTCCTGGTCTGGTCTTTATGCTTCACAACATCTTGCCCTATTTCATCTGGGCCAAATATTCTTTATATCCGATCTGCTCCAGCTTCTCCGCCTTTTTCATCACATCATTTTTTAAGCTCTCTGTATATGCCTTTAACCGCTCCAGCAGACCGTCGTCAGAGGCTGCCAGGATCTTTGCCGCTAAAATACCAGCATTAGCTCCGCCGTTGATTGCCACCGTGGCAACCGGGATCCCGCTTGGCATTTGGACAATGGAGTACAGGGAATCCACACCGCCCAGATCCGAGGTCTTCATGGGGATGCCGATCACAGGCATTGGGAAGATAGCTGCGCACATTCCAGGAAGGTGAGCCGCCTTTCCTGCTCCTGCAATGATCACTTTGAATTCCTTCCCCTCTGCTGCTTTTGCCCAGTCAAAGAACACATCCGGCTCCCTGTGTGCGGAAATAATGGTCATCTCATAATCAATTCCCAATTTATCCAGAATCTCTGCTGCCTTCGCCATAACGGGCATATCTGAATCGCTTCCCATTACAATTCCAACTTTTGCCATTGCTCGTTCTCCTTTTCTGAAACTCATTATCTCAGGCGATAATATTTATTAGTTTTACTTATAAATATGTTTTAACATCTCATATTTACTTATAACTATAATACTCTGAAATAAGCGGAACGTCAATATCAAATTTGATGCAACCCTTCAGGCATATCGGGAAAATCACCCAGCAGTTTAGATACCTGCTCTAAAAGCCGGAAGAATATTTACGGATCTTACCCGGAAGGCAGAAATAAAGGTTCTATAATAAATGTTGGGGTGCATGAAATTTAATTCATGCACCCTAGCATTTTTTATTTTATAATAAGGACAATAAAAAACCTCCAAGTGCCAGTCTACCAAACAAACCACTCGGAGGTACAAATAAATGCTCCCTAATTATATCAAAGAAATACTCGATTTAGAAGATATTATTATCACAAAAACAGTTCATGCAGAT
>CABQJX010000022.1 GCA_902464595.1 uncultured Lachnoclostridium sp.
TATCCGGGACATTTTCATTTGTGATATACTGAGACATTATCATAAATGGCTTATATTTAATAACAAAAAAATTAAAAAAGTACTTGACGAATGGAATATTATGGTTTATAATCATCTTCGTTGTGTTGATGGGCTATCGCCAAATGGTAAGGCAACGGACTCTGACTCCGTCATTTCAAGGTTCGAATCCTTGTAGCCCAGCTAATTAAAAGCCGCAGTCTTCTTTATGAAGATACGGCTTTTTTGTTTTCTGGAAGACCCAATAGTACAAAAAGAAAAGGGACAAAAAATCTCATCCACCGAATGACAGGAACGGAGATCTGAAAATAGTCCTGTAAGTAAAAGGAAAGATTTGTAAAAAGATTCGTCCATCTCAGCGGTATATCCAAATACATAAATAAGATGGCGGCAGCTCCTGTAGTCCCATTGGTGAGCAGCTGTACGAGAAGCAATAGGATCCCATAAGCGGAGACAACGCCAGCAGAAATCAATATTTCCTTTTTAGACTGTCTCCGGAGCAGTGTCATTTTACCCGCTATCAGAACCACGGCCAGAATGGCGGCGTCTATCATCAGGGCTCCCCGCCTGTCGATCACACCAGGTTCGGTCACGCAAAACTGGAGTACGGCCCTGATATAAATTGGATGATAGAAAATACCGGCAGCCAAGGAGATCAGAGGGACTCTCCAAATACTGTTTCTGTATTTTTTAAAAACTTCCATAAACCATGCCTCCTTCCGCTGTTCATTTTAGCTTTGGAGCGTGTCAGAACTCCTGTTTTTTAGTTTCTTACAGTATATCAAACCTGGAAGGCTCAATCAATGGATTTTCTCGAGCTTCCTGCTTATTTCTGTAGCATTTTTATTTTTTGCCCTGCCATAAGATTAGGAAGGCTAAAAACTAAAAAATAATTAGATACCTAAAAAATATTGTGCACCTTGCTTAAAATATGATGGAAAGTTGGGGAAGAATGTCCATTGTCCTTCCTTTTTTTCTATGCTATCATAAATATGCAAAAAAATTTATGGTAATACAAAAAAAGTGAGGTTTGTTTCATGAAAGAAAAGTACAGAGACATGGGAAAACGGTATACAATGTTTTTGGCCGGCATTTTGTTCAGTGCATTGGGCATCAGCCTGATCACAAAGGCAGGATTGGGAACATCCCCTGTTACAAGTCTTGCCTATGTACTGACTTTTCTTTTTCCTTGGAGCCTGGGAACATTTACCATGTTGGTCAACTCTGCTCTTTTTCTTATTCAAGTGATTCTTATGGGAAAGGATTTTGAATGGATCCAGCTGCTTCAGCTTCCGGCCGCATTGATATTTTCCGCCTGTATTGACGGCTGGATCCTTCTTTTGGATTTCTGGCAGACAGGAAGCTATACAGGCCAGCTTCTGATGCTGTTTTTGGGCTGTATTTTCCTGGGACTGGGAGTTGCCCTTGAGGTGATCCCAAATGTTTTGATCCTTCCGGGAGAAGGGCTGGTCCGGGTGATCGCAGGACTTGCCGGATGGCGCTTTGGCCGTGTCAAAACGGGCTTTGACCTGTCTATCGTTGCAAGCGCGGCAGCGGTATCCCTTCTGGCAGATGGACGGATCCTGGGAATGAGAGAAGGAACGGTTCTGGCAGCCTTTCTTGTGGGAGCGATCTCTCATTTCTTTATTGGCAGGATCCCTGAGCTCCTTGGGGGCAGGATCCCCGACTATTCCCGGGGTTAAAAGCCTGGGATTGGTAAAAGGAGCTGAGCAGGAGCCATGGAAAATAAAAAATTAAAAAAGTACTTGACGAAATAAAATAGTGTGATATAATATAACTCGCAGCTGATGATTAAGCGAATTGATTCACACAAGTATCAGCCAGGCAATCATAATATTGGGCTATCGCCAAATGGTAAGGCAACGGACTCTGACTCCGTCATTTCAAGGTTCGAATCCTTGTAGCCCAGCTGATTAGATCCCACAGACCTTGATCTGTGGGATTTTGCTTTATGTGAAGGTTACAGCTGATTCTGTTGTACTTTACAGTGGGTTTATGATAAAATGGGAGGCAGAGATGTATACATTTACCAGCAGGGTCCGTTACAGTGAAACGGATGAAACCAGCCGCTTATCTGTCCTGGGGTTAATCAACTATATGCAGGACTGCAGCACTTTTCAGTCTGAGGACTGCGGTGTGGGGGTAGCGTATCTGGAAAATAGCCGTAAAGCATGGCTTTTATCTTCCTGGAGGATCCTGATCGACCGGTATCCTTCCCTGGGGGAGCAGGTCACAGCAGGTACTTGGAGCAGCGGGGCAAAGGGAATCTACGGATACCGGAATTTTATCCTCCGGGATCAGTCTGGATTCGATGCTGTGCGTGCAGAATCGACCTGGTTTCTCTATGACATTGACAGAAATATCCCTATCCGGGTGGCGGAGGAAGATATAGCGCCTTATGGTCAGCCGGAGCCGGCTCTGGTTTTTGAAAAAGCGCCAAGGAAGATCCTTGTGCCAAAAGAAATGATCCCGGGAAGGGCTGTGACCGTATCTTCTTACCAGATTGATACCAACCATCATGTGAATAATGCCCAGTATATCGAGATGGCCAGGGAGGCCATCCCTGAGGGGCTGGTCATAAGGGAGATCCGGGCAGATTATAAGCAGGCGGCCCGATTGGGAGATTGTGTGATCCCCTGGGTGAATGGTTCCCAGGCAGGGGAATCTGTAGAATGGACCGTGGATCTGAGAAGCAGCGAAGGAAACTCTTATGCTGTCATATGGCTGAAGACAGAGAGCGGGTACAGGCCCGAACAAGAGGAAACAGGAGGAAATAGAGAATGATTGAGTTAGGAAAAGTGCAGGAGCTTGAGATCGTCAGAAAAAAAGAGTTCGGCGTCTATCTTGCCCAGGACAGAGAGGACGAAGCTTCCGTCCTTCTTCCTAAAAAGCAGGTTCCGGAAGGAGCTGAGATCGGGGATAAGGTGGAGGTGTTCATCTACCGTGATTCCTCTGACCGTCTCATTGCCACGACAGCACGCCCCCTGCTCCAGGTAGGGGAAACGGCCAAATTGGAGGTAAAAGAGATCGCTAAGATCGGAGCATTTCTGGATATGGGTCTGGAAAAGGATCTTCTTCTGCCTTTTAAAGAGCAGACTCATCCTGTGAGAAAAGGGGAAAAATGTCTGGTGACCCTTTATGTGGATAAAAGCAAACGACTGGCAGCCACTATGCGCGTTTACTCCCATATGAGCAGCCAGTCTCCCTACAAGGAAAACGACTGGGTTACGGGAACGATCTATGAGATCAATGATTCCATGGGAGCGTTTGTGGCTGTGGATAACAGATATTATGGATTGATCCATAAAAAGGAGCTGTATGGTCGGTTCCGCGAGGGAGATGAGATAAAAGCCAGGGTTATGAAGGTACGCGAGGACGGTAAATTAGATCTGTGCCTGAGAGAAAAGGCGTATATGCAGATGGAGCCGGATGCCCAAAAGGTTTTGGAAGTGATCGATGAATTTGACGGGGTTCTCCCTTTCAATGATAAGGCAAGGCCGGAAACGATCCTGCGGGAATTTGATATGAGCAAAAACGCCTTTAAGAGAGCCGTAGGGAAGCTGTTAAAGGAAGGGAAAATTGAGATCACGGAGAAAACCATTCGCCGTATTTAAGTATAAAAAAGGGGGATCGGTCCATACTGGTTCACAGGGAACTGGAATTGGGAATCTGTTTCCCTATGGGGGTGGCATATGAACCGGAAACATCCGGCAGTGGATTATCTGTATATGACCGTAGGAACCTTTCTTATCGCCCTGGCCATCAAAAATATTTATGATCCGGTCAGTATGGTTACAGGAGGAGCCTCCGGCTTAGCGATTATTTTTAAAGATCTATGGGAGATCCCTTTGTGGGTGACAAATACGATCTTGAATATCCCACTGTTTACGGCGGGATATTTTGTCTGTGGATGGAGATTTATCAAAAGAACCTTGTTTTGTACCCTGCTTTTGTCTGCATTTCTCTATGTGATACCGGAAGCAGGATATATGGGAGGCGATTTTTTGCTGTCCGCCCTTTTTGGAGGCATCATTACCGGAGCCGGGACTGGTCTGGTGTTTCTGGCCCACTGTACCACAGGCGGAACGGATATGCTGGCAGTTTTGATCCAGAAGCGGATGAAGCATTATACTGTGGCGGAGATCATGCAGATCCTTGACGGTCTGGTCGTATTAGCTGGAGCGACTTTGTTTGGGATCCGGCCTGCCCTGTACGCCCTGATCTCTATTTTCTGTCTGTCCAAAGTGACGGACGGCATCATTGAGGGATTGAAATTTTCCAAACAGGCTTATATTATTTCGGATCGATACCGGGAGATTGCCCAGGCTGTGATGGAACGGATGGGGCGTGGAGTTACCAGTCTGGATGCAAGGGGAATGTATTCAGATCAAAGGAGGAACATGCTCTACTGCGTGGTTTCTAAGAAGGAGATCGTGCAGCTCAAAGAGATCGTGGCGGAATTTGACCGGAATGCTTTTGTGATCGTCAGCGATGCCAGGGAGGTGTTCGGTGAAGGATTCATCGAAGATTGACCTTATATTTTGTGGCTTTTGACGATATTTCAAAAAAAATTAGATTTGATTCACATAATCGACAAAAAGCCAGCGGAAAATATTGGAATACTTTGTGATTTCTATGTGATTTTTGAAAAAAGTTTCTCTTCGTATACAAATTAGCTAAAAGCCTAAAAATGATTTTGTTTATTTGCCATATGGATTCCCTCCAGTCTTTCATGTATGATAAAGGCAGTTACAGCATGAGTGACAACACAGGAATGTGGTTCCGTCAAAGAATGGATGATGTGGCTGGATCATTATGAAATGTGTGCATTTTTAGGAGGAAAACAGAATGGCTAGTTTAACATTAAAGAATGTTACAAAGAAATATCCAAATGGGTTTGTGGCAGTAAAGGATTTTAACCTGGAGATCGCTGATAAGGAATTTATCATCTTCGTAGGTCCTTCCGGCTGCGGTAAGTCTACAACCCTTCGTATGATCGCAGGCCTGGAGGATATTTCTTCCGGCGAGCTGTACATTGATGACAAGCTGGTAAATGATGTAGAGCCAAAGGACAGAGACATCGCAATGGTATTCCAGAACTACGCTCTGTATCCTCATATGACCGTATATGATAATATGGCATTTGGACTGAAGTTAAGAAAAACTCCAAAGGACGAGATTGACAAGAAGGTTCATGACGCTGCTAAGATCCTGGATCTGGAGCATCTGTTAGACCGTAAGCCAAAGGCATTATCCGGCGGCCAGAGACAGCGTGTTGCCATGGGACGTGCTATTGTCCGCAGCCCTAAAGTGTTCCTGATGGATGAGCCGCTGTCCAACCTGGATGCAAAGTTAAGAGGACAGATGCGTGTGGAGATCTCCAAACTTCATCAGAGACTGGAAACAACTATCATCTACGTTACCCATGACCAGACAGAGGCTATGACCCTGGGAACCAGGATCGTTGTTATGAAGGATGGCGTGGTACAGCAGGTGGACAGCCCACAGAACCTGTACGACAAGCCATGCAACAAGTTCGTTGCCGGATTCATCGGAGCTCCTCAGATGAATATGATCGACGCTTCTGTTGCAAAGGATGGTTCTGATGTAACCTTAACCTTCGGCGGACATACAGTAGCCCTTCCAGAAGGAAAGGCAAAGAAGTTAGAGGAAGCAGGATATGTAGGAAAGACTGTCACCCTGGGAATCCGTCCTGAGGATCTTCATGATGAGGAAGCATTCCTTTCCATGTCTCCAAAGAGCGTATTCGATGCAACCATCCGTGTATATGAAATGTTAGGTTCTGAAGTTCTTCTTTACTTCGATATCGAGGATGCCAACTTTGTTGCAAAGGTAAATCCACGTACTACAGCAAGACCTGGCGATACGATCAAGTTAGCTATGGACTTAGAGAAGATACATATTTTCGATAAGGACACAGAGCTTGTGATCTTAAACTAATCGGTGTTTGAATGTTATTTCTGCCCCGTTAACGGGGGAAAAATGTTATAAACTTGTGAAAAGAGCAGGAGAGTGAATACAACTCTCTTGCTTTTTTTAAAATTTTGCATTAAAATATGAAAATAGGGATATTAGCGAATTATATCATCAGCGCCATTTGCAGGTTGATGGTAAAGAAAGGGAGAATATAGAATGATTTCAAATCAGATACTTCAATCAACGCTGGACGGATTAAAGGGAATTACAAGGATCGATCTGGGAATATGCGATACAGAAGGAAAGGTTTTAGCGTCTACATTTACGGATGCGGAGGATTCCGAGAGTTCCGTGCTGGTGTTTGTGGATTCTCCTGCGGACAGCCAGGTGATCCAGGGCTATCAGTTCTTTAAGGTGTTTGACGAGCATCAGCTGGAGTACATTTTGCTGGCAAAGGGAGCCAGCGACGATGTGTATATGGTAGGAAAGCTGGCTGCTTTCCAGATCCAGAATCTGCTGGTGGCTTACAAGGAACGCTTTGACAAGGATAATTTCATTAAAAACCTGCTGCTTGACAATCTGCTTTTAGTGGACATTTATAACCGTGCAAAGAAGCTCCACATTGATACCGATGTGAAGCGTGTAGTTTACATCATTGAAACCCACAATGAGAAGGATGTAAATGCCCTTGAAACGGTGCGCAGCCTGTTTGCCTCCAAGACAAAGGATTTTATTACAGCAGTTGACGAGAAGAACATTATCCTGGTAAAGGAAGTCCGCCAGGGAGAGACATATGCGGAGCTTGATAAGACAGCCAATACGGTTTTGGATATGCTCAACACAGAGGCTATGACCAAGGTGCGGGTATCCTACGGTACGATCATCAATGATATTAAAGAGGTTTCACGTTCCTACAAGGAGGCTAAAATGGCTCTTGACGTAGGAAAGATCTTCTACGCCAATAAAAACGTGATCGCTTACAACAACCTGGGGATCGGACGTCTGATCTACCAGCTTCCTATTCCGCTGTGTAAAATGTTCATCCGGGAAGTGTTTGACGGAAAATCACCGGACGAGTTTGACGAGGAGACTCTTGCTACGATCAATAAATTCTTTGAGAACAGCCTGAACGTATCCGAGACCTCCAGACAGCTGTACATCCACAGAAATACCCTTGTATACCGTCTGGATAAGCTGCAGAAGAGCACCGGGCTGGATCTGCGTGTGTTCGAGGACGCCATCACCTTTAAGATCGCCCTTATGGTAGCGAAATACATGAAATATATGGAGAGCCTGGATTATTAAGATCCCATCAGGCAGACAGCTAGATGGAAGCGGGATATAATACAGGGCGGAGTTGTGATGATAGAAATAAACAAAGTGAGTAAGACTTATCGGAGCGGGAACAAGGCCATCAGGGAGATTTCATTGACCATCGAGGACGGCGAGTTCGTGTTTATCGTAGGACGCAGCGGCTCTGGAAAGAGTACGCTGATGAAGCTCCTTCTGAAGGAATTGGAACCCACCAGGGGCCGCATTGTGGTGAACGATATGGACCTGGGAAGGATGCCAAAAAGGTATATCCCCAAATATCGCAGAAGGTTAGGTGTGGTCTTTCAGGATTTCCGACTCCTGAAAGACCGCACTGTGTTTGAGAATGTTGCCTTTGCCCAGAGGGTGATCGGTGTGCCGCAAAGGGTGATCCGGGAAACTGTGCCGGAGATGCTCCGGCTGGTAGGGCTGTCCTCCAAGTACAAGGCATACCCCAGGCAGCTTTCCGGGGGAGAGCAGCAGAGGGTGGCGATCGCCAGGGCGCTGATCAATGATCCTGAGGTGCTTTTGGCAGACGAGCCTACTGGAAATCTGGACAGCTTCCATACCCATGAGATCATGGGCCTTTTGGATGAGATCAACCGAAGGGGGACTACGGTGATCGTAGTCACCCACAGCCAGGAAATGGTGGACGAGATGAATAAACGGGTCATTACCATGGATCGGGGCAGTATCATTGGAGATACTGGCAGGCAGGATGAAGGAAGGGCAGATAGATAGGGATGAGGATCAGTACATTTTGGTATTGCCTGAAACAGGGCATCATTAATATATGCAGGAATATCTGGTTTTCGCTGGCTTCTGTGGCAACTATTTCTGCATGTATTTTTTTATTCTGCCTTTTTTTTGCCCTTATGGCAAATGTAAGGCATGCAGCTAATGCGGCGCAGACCACCGTTGGCATCACCGTGTTTTTTGATGAGGCTTTGCCGGAAGAACAGATCCTCCAGGTGGGGGAAGGGATCAAGGCTTGGCCTCAGGTAAAGGAAGCACATTATGTTTCGGCAGAGGAAGCGTGGGAGAGCTTCAAGACAGAGTATTTTGAGGGCATGGAGGAGCTGGCAGAGGGATTTGCGGAGGACAATCCTCTGGCAGGCTCTGCTTCCTATGAAATTTTTTTGAACGACATCAGTCTCCAGGATCAGACTGTGGAGCAGTTAAAGGGGCTGGAGGGCGTGAGGAAGGTTCGCTATTCCAGCGCGGCAGCGGCAGGGCTTACCAGTGCAGGCAAAATGGCAGGGGCTCTGTCGGCAGTGATCATCGGTGTCCTTTTGGCTGTGGCCTCCTTCCTGATCAGCAATACCATTTCCGTGGCAGCGGCCTTCAGAAGACAGGAAAATGAGATCATGCGCTTTATTGGCGCTACCAACTATATGATACGTGCTCCTTTTGTGGTAGAGGGGCTTCTTTTAGGAGCTTTAGGAGCCGTGATCCCCCTTGGGGGAATGTACATCCTTTACCAGAAAACCGTATCCTATGTAAACGAGCGTTACCAGATCCTTACAAGCTTAGTAGAGCCTATCCGATTGGAAGTGATCTTTCCCTATATGGCAGCTGCAGCAGGGATCCTGGGACTGGGGATCGGTTTTTTTGTCAGCTTTGCCACCATTCACCGTCATCTCAAGGTGTAGGGAGGTATGGCTATGGAAAAAAACAGAAAACAGGATAGAAGGCGAAAACAGAAGGTCTGCTCCTTGGCGGTTTGTTTCCTGACAGGGGGCATGATCTTTGGGGGAGCAGGCGTATTTTCTGCCTATGCTACCAATGTGCAGATCGAGGATGCTAAGAAGCAGGTATCTGCACTGGAAGAAGAAAAGAAGAAGGTGGAGGCAGCTTTAAACCAGCTGGAGGGATTGAAAGCGGATACAGCTGCCTATGTGAGGAAGCTGGACGATAACCTGGAAGGATTGGCAGACGAGCTTGAGAAGCTGGAAGGCCAGATCCAGACAAAGGAAGGGGAGATCGCCCAGGCTCAGAAGGAACTTGAGGCGGCCAGACTGGAGGAGGAACGCCAGTATGATGCCATGAAGCTTCGGATCAAATATATGTACGAAAACGGCGAGGATAATTTTCTGGATCTTGTCATGGAATCCGGAAGTATTTCCCAGCTGTTGAGCAGAGCAGAGTATGTGAGCCAGATCGCAGAGTATGACCGCAAAATGTTAAATGTTTATGTAGATACCAAAGAGCAGGTGGCTGTAAAGGAGCAGACCTTGGAGGAGGAGCACAGGCAGCTTTTGGGGCTGGAGGATTCCACGAAGGCCAAGCAGGCATCCGTCCAGAAGTTAATGGAGTCCAAGCAGCAGGAGCTTTCCTCCTATAACTCCAAGATTGCCCAGGCACAGGGGGAGATTGACCAGTATAATGCGGATATCAAGGCCCAGGAGGCGGAGATGAGGCGGATCGAGGCAGAGATCAAGCGCCGGGAGGAGGAAGCCAGAAAAAAGGCGGAGGCAGAGGGGAAAAAGTATAATGTATCCAGTTTGGGGAATATTAGCTTTACATGGCCCTGCCCTTCCAGCAGCCGTATTACCTCTAATTTCGGGGATCGGGAATCCCCCACAGAGGGTGCGTCAAGCAATCACAAGGGAATCGATATTGGAGCCAGCTCCGGGTCGGACATTGTAGCCGCTGCAGACGGCCAGGTAGTGATCTCTACATACAGCTATTCTGCGGGCAATTACATTATGATCGACCACGGCGGAGGCGTCACAACCGTGTATATGCACTGTTCTAAGCTGTTGGCAGGAGTGGGGCAGCAGGTGAAGAAGGGACAGGTTATTGCAAAGGTGGGATCCACCGGATATTCTACCGGGCCTCATCTGCATTTTGGGATCCGTTCCGGGGGAACCTATGTGAATCCCCGAAGTTATGTGAGTCCGTGATCCGTCATAAAGTATAGAAAGGGACGGAAGACCAGCGCCGGTTTACTGTCAGTAAGCAGCTGAGGTCAGGACAGATAGGAGACAGAAGTGGAAAATCAGGAGTTTGACAGACAGGAATACGACAAAAAGAGGGAGGAAAAGCCTGCTGGGGGAAAGAACCGTTTCCTGGCAGGAGCCCTCACAGGAGCTCTGGTGACTGCGTTTGCGGGCCTGATCCTGGTGGGAATGTCCGCAGGGATCTACCTTATGGGACGCCATATAATCAGCCGTCAGCCGGGAACCCAGGCTCCCCAGATCACAGAAGGGAACGGGGAAGGCATTGACTTCCAGCGGATCACAGCTAAGATGAATATGATCCAGCAGATCATTGACCGTCATTTTCTTTACGAAGAGGATACGGACAATGTGGAGGATTATATTTACCGCGGTATGATGGCAGGGCTTGAGGATCCCTACTCTACCTATTACAGCCTTCAGGATTTCCAGTCCATAACCGACAGTACAAAGGGAACGTATTCCGGTATCGGGGCAATGATCAGCCAGAACCGTTTGACAGGCTTGTGCACCGTTGTGAAGGTCTTTGAGGGATCTCCGGCATTGGAGGCAGGGATGCAGCCAGGGGATGTGATCTATAAGATCGGGGATACCCTGGTGGCGGCAGAAAGCCTGGATGTCCTGGTAAATAATTACATCAAGGGAGAAGAAGGGACAAAGGTGGATATCACCGTATACCGCAGTGATAAGGACGAATATGTAGACCTGTCGGTAGAGCGCCGCAAGATCGAGGTTCCCACCGTGGAATATAGTATGCTGGAAGACGGCATCGGCCGTGTGGCGGTGTCTGAGTTTGACGAGATCACGGTGGAGCAGTTTCAGATGGCCATTGACGAACTTCAGAAAGACGGTATGAAGGGTTTGATCATCGACCTTCGCAGCAACCCAGGCGGAGTACTGGACAGTGCCGTGGCTATGGCAGATTACATTCTCCCAGATGACCTGGATCAGTATGAAAAGGGCCAGGGAAAGACCTTGATCGTATATACGGCGGATAAGAATCAGGAGGGAGATGTGTATGCAGCCTCGGACGGACATGAGGTAGACATACCCATTGCCATTCTGATCAATGAGGAGTCGGCCAGCGCTTCTGAGGTGTTTACCGGTGCACTGAAAGATTATAAGATGGCTACAGTGGTGGGTACGACCAGCTATGGTAAGGGAATTGTCCAGAACCTGATCCCCCTGGGAGACGGTTCCGCCATCAAGATTACGACGGCTCATTACTATACTCCCAGCGGTTTTGATCTTCATGAGAAGGGCATAGCGCCGGATGTGGAAGAACCTTTACGCGAGGATTTAAAGACTCAGGCAGTGGTGAAGCCGGAGGAGGATAATCAGCTCCAGAAGGCTGCCGGGATCTTAAAAGAAAGGATCGGGAATGGTTCTTAAAGGGAGATTTTGAAGAGAAAGCTCCGGAAGGGAAAAGATAAGAATGGAACAGGAAACAGAGTGCTGTAAGGCAGAAGCTGTCCTAAAGCGAGTTTTTGCTTATGGAGGATCCTTTCACAGCCCTCTGTTTTCTTTGGGAATTTTCTTTGAAAAAATGGTTGGTTTCCATAGAGAAAAGCAATGAAGAAGAGGTCTTTATTTAATAGGGCAATTGGACAAAAGAAAGAAAGATACTTATAATATACAGGACGGATTTTGCGATTTCGCCGCCGGAGGATTTGAGAACCGATGAGATATAAAAAATTGATCTTTTTTCTGGGGATTGTGATGATGATTATGGGGCTGAACCATTATTTTGGGTGGTCCCGCATACTGGGAACCATGGATAATCTCCGTTTTTTGGAGAAAATGACAAAGGAGCATTTAGGTATGGCTCTCCTCATCTATACGTTGCTCACGGTAGCAGGGAGCGTCTTCCTTACTCTTCCGGGGATCACCTTTGCTGTTTTGGCAGGGCTTCTGTTCGGGCCAGTGCTGGGAACGCTGGCATGTACAGCTGCGGCTACCTTAGGGGCTATGGCCGCATTTTTGGCTGGGAGATTTTTTTTGAAGGACAGCATAAAACCGCTTGCCCTAAAGAATCCTTATCTGAAAAAATGGCTATTTGAAGGGAATCAGAAAAACAGTCTGTTTGTGCTGATGATCACGAGACTGGTTCCTCTGTTTCCCTATAATTTACAGAATTTTGCTTATGGAGTTACTGATATATCATTCGCTTCTTATTCTGTCTGCTCCTTTGCGTTTATGCTTCCGGGAACTGCCATGTATACGGTAGGAACTGCAGGACTGGCAGATCGGGAGAATCGTTTTTTGTACCTGGGCATTGCTGCAGTCTTGGCTGTGGTAATGACGGGGCTCGGAATCTGCTTGAAGAGGCGGGTGGAGGGAGAATCAGATGGAACGTAAGATACTGGATACAAAGCGTTGTATCCATTGTCACATTTGCCGGAAACACTGCTCATTTTTAGACAAGTATGGACTGGACATAGGTGATTGGGAAAAATTAGAAAAATTAGCTTATCACTGTTTTCTCTGCGGAAAATGCACCCAGGTCTGCCCCATTGGCATTGACGGCCGTGGGGCAATTCTGGAGATGAGACAAAAAAGGGCAGAGGAAAACGGGGGAAAACTGAAGGAAAAGGGATATGGTCTTCTGCTTATGGAAAAAAGGGATTATCTGTTCCGAAATTCCAGGTACAGCCAAGGGAAAAGCCTTTTGTTTCCCGGCTGTAATTTTCCCTCCTTCTACCCCAAAACGACCCAGTATCTCATAAAGATTTTGCAGGAAAAGGCAGGCATAGGAGTCTATTTTGACTGCTGCGGAAAGCCGGTGGCGGAACTGGGGCTTGTGGATCAGGAAAAGGCAATCATAATGAAGCTTAGGAGACAGATCGAACAGTCAAAAGCGAAAGAGCTTGTGACGGTCTGTCCCAACTGCTACAGCTTTTTAAAGGGAAAGTCAGATCAGGGAGAACTTCCCGTTCAGGTAGTAACGATCTATGAAACCTTAAAGCGCCTGGGACTTGGAAGGCGCTTTAAGGCAGATGGCTCCCTTTTTGTTCCTTGTCCTGACCGGGAGAAGGGAACATGGCAGAGGGAATTGTCCTTTTTTGTGGAGCAGATGCCAAAGCCTATTGAAAGGGTTTCATGCTGCGGGCTGGGAGGCTGTGCAGCCGGGAAGGAGAGGGAGCTGTCAGTGGAAATGGCAAGGGAAATTGGAAGGAGGGCACAGGGAACCGTGTATACGTACTGTGCCTCCTGTGCCGGAGCTGTCGCCAGGAACAGCCGCTGTCAGGTTTTTCATTTTCTGCCGGAGATTCTGGGGATCAGGGAGTTTCCCGATACAGGAAAGTCTTTTTTGAATCGGATCAGGACAAAGTTTTTATAATAGTTCCCTGCAAGAAGCATAACGTAAGAAAATGGGCAGACGCTAAAAGAAAAATAGCTGCGAAAAAGGCTGGAACAGAGAAGGGGAGAAAAGAGAAGGATAGATATGCACGAGACGAAACGGGCGCTGATCATATTTACAAGGGTTCCCATACCGGGAAGGACAAAAACAAGAATGGAACCTCAGCTGTCAAAGGCCAACTGTGCCAGGCTTCATAGTTGTTTTTTGAAGGATATAGGACAGGAATGTACAAAGGTGCAGGCAGATCTTTTTGTATTCTATACGCCGGATCGTTTTCAGGAGCGGCTGTATCCAGCATTTGGCCCATCGGCTGTCTACCTCCCGCAAAAGGGAGAAGGGCTGGGAGCGCGTATGTATGAAGCGATACGCCATGTATTATCTAAGGGATACAGCTCTTGTATCCTCTGTGGGACGGACATACCGGAGCTGCTGGCAGAAGATCTGGAACAGGCATTTTCTCGTTTGGATGCCTGTGACGTTGTCCTGGGTCCGACGGAGGATGGAGGTTATTATCTTGTGGGCATGAAAAAGCCTGAGAAGGCTGTATTTCAGGCAGTCCCTTACGGAAATGGTTCTGTATTGGAACGGACGGTGGAACAGGCGCAGAGAGCCGGGCTTTCTGTAGCGTTGGTGAAAGAACAAAAGGACATGGATCATTTTGAGGATCTGGAAGGACTGTGGAAGCGGATGTGGAAAAAGAAATGCCTGGAAACAACTGCCACAGGCCGTTTCCTTGCAAGAATCCGTTCCATCTCTATCATTGTACCTATTTATAATGAAGAAAGAACCATTGGAATGATTCAGGATCAGCTGCGTCCCCTGTTGGGAAAATGTGAGATCCTATTTGTGGATGGAGGCAGCACAGATCGGACGCTAAGCCTCATTGGGCCGGAATTTCGGGTGATCCCATCAGAAAAGGGCAGGGCGAAGCAGATGAATACAGGTGCTATGGCCAGCAGCGGACAGATCCTGTTTTTTCTCCACTGCGACAGTGAGCTGCCTCCCCATGTCCTGGGAGAGATCCGCCGGGTAATGGCGGGACATTTGGCTGGCTGCTTTGGGATTGCGTTCCATTCAAGAAATTTCTTTATGTTTACCTGCCGTGTTATCTCCAACCATAGGATCAAGGATAGGAAGGTTATGTTCGGAGATCAGGGGATTTTTTTGGATCGGGATCTGTTTTTTGAGATTGGCATGTTTCCGAAGATTCCGGTGATGGAGGATTACCAGCTGTCCCTGACCTTAAAGGATCAGGGGATCCGGCTTGGAATGACAAAAAGGCGTATTTATACGTCGGATCGCCGTTTCCCCAAAGGAACGGTTCCGAAATTGAAACTAATGTGGAAAATGAACCGGCTGCGCAAAATGTACCGGGACGGAGTCCCCATTGAGCGTATCAGCCGTTTATATCGTGATGTGAGGTAAGCGGTGGAAAAGAGAACAGAAGCATTATCTGGGATCAAAGGATTAGCGGAATATGTGACAAAACCATTTTACCGGAAAAGCCTGGGGCTGCCAAAGGGGGTGGAGGAGGAATATTCCCTTTTGGCTCAGGGGGAATATAACCGCAATTACCAGTTTACCCATCCGGTGACAGGTCAGAGGCTGGTTCTGCGGGTCAACTGTGGAAGCCAGATGCACCTAAAGAGGCAGATTGACTACGAATATAAGGCCCTTTGCCTTTTAGCTCCCTCGGGAAGAACGCCCCGGCCTTTCTATGTAGATGGGAGCCTTTTACATATTCCCCATGGGATTTTGGTGATGGAATGGCTTCCTGGAAGCAGCCTGGATTATCGAAAAGCGGTGGATTTGAATGGGGCGGCCTCCTGTCTTGCTGACATCCATAGCATGAAGGTTGTGGAGGGATGCGGCCTGCTGCAGCCGAAGGATCCGTTGAGAGCGGTTCTGGAGGAATGTGAGTCAATGGTTCAGATCTATATGGACTGGGGACAGGGGGATCCGCTGCTGAAAAAGCGGCTGCGCTCCATGCTGGATCTTGGGTGGAAGCGGCTGGAACATGGCTGTGGGGCAGTTGGAGGTTCAATCGTTAATACAGAGCTTAATTCCACCAATTTTCTTATGAACGGATCGGAAGGAACGGATTATCTGGTTGATTGGGAAAAGCCGCTTTTAGGGGATCCGGCTCAGGATCTGGGGCATTTTCTTGCGCCTACTACTACTTTTTGGAAGACAGATGTGATATTTACCCATCAGGAAATGGAACAGTTTCTTGAGCGGTATATAGAATACGCCAGGGGAAGGATGGATGTAAAGGGGCTTAGAGAACGGGTTTATGCCTACATTCCTATTACCTGTCTCAGAGGCATTACATGGTGCGCTATGGCTTGGGTAGAGTACCACAAGCCGGATCGTCTTCTGATCAATCCCTCCACCTTGGACAAGCTGGGCCAGTATCTGGATCAGGGATTTTTAGATGGGATTGACCAGCTTTTGAGGGAGGATCCGTAAGCGCAGGGGTCAAAAAACGTTTGCCTCCAAGATCGGAATATAGAAAAAATCAAAAAACAGAGGAGAAAAAATGACAGAAATGAAACAGAAAAAATGGGCGGGAAAGATGGTCATTCTGCTTTGCATCTTGGGAGCAGCAGGAAGTTACCTGTTCCTGCCGCCAGTGAAAGCTGCGTTTAACCGGGTGGCTGCCATGTTTGCTACAGGTGACTTTACAGTAGTGAGAGAGTTTGTGGCTTCTTATGGGGGATATGCGGCTGCGGTGTCCTTTGGGCTGATGGTATTTCAGTCTGTTATGGCCCCTTTGCCCGCTTTTTTGATCACCTTTGCCAACGCCAATCTCTTTGGATGGTGGCAGGGGGCTATTTTATCCTGGAGCAGTGCTATGGCAGGGGCAGCTCTCTGTTTTTACATAGCCAGGATCCTGGGAAGGGATGCGGCGGAGCGCCTTACCAGCCGGGCTGGATTGGCACAGATTGACGAGTTTTTTGAAAAATATGGGAAAAATACCATTCTCATCTGCCGTCTTCTTCCCTTTATGTCCTTTGATATTGTCAGTTATGCGGCTGGACTTACCTCTATGTCCTTTTGGTCTTTTTTTGTGGCGACAGGAGTGGGGCAGCTTCCGGCTACAATTGTATATTCCTATGTGGGGGGGATGCTTACAGGAGGAGCTAAGGTCATGGTCACAGGTCTTATGATCTTATTCGCCCTGTCGGCTCTGATCGTGATGGTGAGGAAGATTTATATGGCGAAGAGGGCGGAAACTCATAGAGTTTCGTAGAGTTGTCCGCTGGGTAAGGCCCGTTGGAGAACAGGCCTGGAAAGCGTGATGCATCAATGTGCGGATTTCTGGAGTGAGGCAGGAAGGATTGCCTGCTGATCTTCCAGTTCCAAATATATTATTTATTTTTCAGGAGGAAAAAGATGAAAAAGAAATTTGCAGTACTTGGTATGATGATGGCATTATCCGTAACGATGGTATCCGGATGCGGACAGAAGGCAGCAGAGACGACCACAGCAGCAAGCAGCGAGGCAGCAGAGACAACTGCAGCAGGAGGAAGCGAGGCAGCGGCAGAGACAACTGCAGCAGCAGAAAGCGAGGCAGCAGCGGAGACAACCGCAGCAGCGTTGGCAGAAGGTGAGTATCAGTATGTTTCACCGGAAGATGCGGTAGCGGCTGCAAAGGATAAGAGCGCTCATGTTCTGGACGTGAGAGAGTGGAAGAATTATGCAGAGGGCCGTGTGGCAGATTCTGAGTGGTGTCCCATTTTCCCATTGGAGGACGAGTCTCTGGCTGAGGGCATGAGTGCTTATGCAAAGGAGCATTTAAGCGACGGACAGAAGATCTACATTGTGTGCAACAGCGGAAAAAGAGGGGCTGAGAAGACAACCGGTATTCTTGTAGAGGATGGAATCGATCCTTCTCTGATCTATACTGTAGAGGGAGGCGCAAAGGCTCTTGGCTCTGTGAAGGGTGCTCTTGGTACGAACCGTGCAGAGGAGGCTATTGAGTGGAAAACTGTTTCTGCAGAGGATACCTTAAAGGCAGTGGAGAGCAAAGAAGCTCAGATCGTAGATGTACGGGATGATGAGACCTACGCAAAAGGCCATTTAAAGGATTCTTTACAGTGCAATTTAAAGGAGATTGAGGATCCGAAGGCCCAGACTGCTATGTATGAGATGGCAAAGGAGCAGTTAGATCCATCTAAGCCAGTGTACCTGCTGTGCTACAGCGGAAACAAGTGCGCTAAGACTGCTATCTCTGTAATGAAGGATGCCGGATTTGATACAGATAACCTGTTTATCATTGACGGAGGCGCAAAAAATAAAGATGTTGCAGCTGCTTTTGTGACAGAGTAGGGGAGACGCTATGAGAAAGAAGATAACCGCGGCCTTTTTGGCCGCAGTTCTTCTGTCCCTCACCGCATGTGCGGGAGGACAGGCCCAGAAAACCTCATCACCTTCCAGCGGAGATGATGAGAAAATCAAAATATCATCTTCTGACTCAGGAGATGAGAAAATGGAATCAAGTCAAGAGACTGGCAGTGCAGCTTCAGAAAGCAGTGATGAGGCTTCCAAAGAAGGATCTTTTGATGACGTAAAGGAGAAGGCAAAGGGAACCACCGTGACCTTTTACGGATGGGGCGGAGACGATAAGTTAAATAACTGGCTGGATACAGAATTTGCTCCTGTCATGAAAGAAAAGTATGATATTACGATGGAGCGTGTCCCCATGGATATTGACCAGGTGCTCAGCCAGCTGTCCGGCGAGATCCAGGCAGGGGAGACAGACGGAAGCATTGATATGATCTGGATTAATGGGGAAAACTTCCAGTCAGCAAAGGAAAACAACATGCTCTATGGTCCGTTTACAGATCAGCTTCCCAATTTTAATGAATATGTAGACGCCCAGTCAGAGGACGTTACTATGGATTTCGCCTACCCGGTGGAGGGATATGAAGCTCCCTACGGAAAGGCCCAGGTCGTTCTGGTAGCGGATACGGCTGTGACTCCGGATCTGCCAAAGAGTGCAGAGGAGCTGAAAGCGTTTGTTCAGAAGTATCCGGGAAAAGTGACTTATCCGGCTCTCCCAGACTTTACAGGAAGCGCCTTTGTCCGAAATATCATCTATGAGATCTGCGGCTATGAATCCTTTATGGATATGGAGGCAGATAAGGAGACTGTGCGTGCAGCTGTTATGCCTGCTATGGAGTATCTGAGGGAATTGAATCCCTATTTATGGAATAAGGGAACCACGTTCCCTGACTCCTCCACAACGGTGAACAATATGTTTGCTGACGGTGAGCTGGTGTTAAATATGACTTATGATGCTTACGATGTGGCTCTGAATATCGAAGATGGTTCTTATACAGATACGACCCAGGCATTCCAGTTCGATAAGGGAACCATTGGAAACACTAATTTTATGGCTATTGCTGCCAACTCGGGAAATAAAGAAGGGGCTATGGTGGCGATCAATGAGATGCTCTCTCCTGAGATCCAGGCCAGCCGATACGAGAAGCTTCGGGTCGTTCCGGTGCTGGACAACGAAAAGCTGTCCAAAGAACAGAAGGAAGCCTTTGATAGAGTAGATCTGGGAAAAGGGGTTATTCCTCAGGACGAATTGCTGTCCAAACGTCTGCCGGAGATGCCTTCCGTTCTTGTGCCTATCATTGAGGAGATCTGGACAGAGGAAGTGGTAGGAAAATAATGAAAAAGTATGTGGTTCCATATTTGCTTATGGTTCCCCAGCTTATACTTTCCGCCCTATTTTTGGTGGGACTGTTTACTGGAATCACCCAGAGCTTTGGGGTGATTCCAGCTTTTGGATTACGGGAACCTACAACATTCTATTATAAGGAAGTGCTCTCGAAACCTGAGATGGTGCGTTCCATTCTCTACAGCCTGAGAGTCGCTTTTTTTTCCTCCGCAGGAGCCGTGGTATTTGGCGTTTTTTTCTGCTCTCTCTGTGTTATGTATGGGCGCACCGGGAAGATTTTTATGAGCATTGTCCAGATCCCTGTTATCGTCCCCCATGTGGTGACAGCCATTTTTATGGTGAATATCTTCTCCCAAAACGGTATCCTGGCCCGTATCGCTTATTGGCTTGGGATGATCGGGCAGCAGCAGGACTTTCCTATGCTGCTCTATGATGCAAAAGGGATAGGGGTTGTCTTAGCCTATTTGTGGAAGGAGATTCCCTTTATCCTTTACTTTGTCATTGCCATGATGTCCCACATCAATGACCGTCTGGGGGAGGCGGCTGTGAATCTGGGAGCGGGAAGATGGAGTGCCTTTTTTAGGGTAACACTGCCTCTGTGCAGCCATACCATAATAAGCGGCTTTTTGATCCTATTTGTCTTTGCACTGGGTGCGTATGAGCTTCCTTTTCTTCTGGGGGCAACGCTGCCGAAAGCTCTTCCAGTACTGGCCTATCAGCAGTATACCCATCCGGATCTGAAAAACCGGCCCTACGCAATGGCCTTAAACGGAATCATTATCCTTATATCCCTTCTATGTGCCCTGGCCTATTATCTGCTTTTGAAAAAACAGACGGAACAGGGAACTATAAGGGAGGCAGGAAAGAAAGATAGGAGAGAGGGGAAAATGGAATGACGGGAGCCATAAGAGAGATGAAAAAGAGAGAGGAGACAGAAAAGACGGGGACGCCGAGGGTAGGGAGAGCGGCCGCTCTTTTGCTTGGGATCTTTGCCGCTTCCATTCTTCTGCCAGCGGCTGCGCTGGTGCTGTGGGTGTTTACCGAGCGGTGGGCCTGGCCGTCTCTTTTTCCCCAGGTGTATTCGGATCGGGCAATCATGGAAATTCTGGGAAGAAGGAAAGAGCTTTTAGGAGTAATCGGCTCCAGTATGCTGATCTCTCTGGCTGTGGCAGTCCTCTCCACTGTGATCGGCCTTATGACAGCCAGGGCCCTGGCTCTTTATTCTTTTTTTGGAAGAAAATGGTGTTCTTTTTTAACCATCCTTCCTCTCATGGTTCCTTCCACTGTCTTTGCCATGGGGATCCAAGTGACATTTATCCGAATGGGCCTTAACAACACCGTGTGGGGAGTGATCCTTGCCCATCTCATTTATTCCCTTCCATACAGTGCTGCCCTTCTTATGGACGGTGTCCGTGGGGTAGGAACTTCCATGGAGGAACAAGCCATAGTATTGGGGGCAGGCCCCTTCCGGGCTTTTATGCTGACGACCCTTCCCATGCTGACACCCCTTCTTCTGTCAGCAGCCAGCATGTCTTACGTTGTGTCCTTCAGCCAGTACTTTCTTACTCTGCTTTTGGGAGGGGGAAGGGTGAAAACCTTTGCGGTGGTCATGATCCCTTATCTGCAAAGCGGAAACAGGAATATCGCCTGCGCTTACAGCCTTCTTTTTCTTGCTATGACGCTGCTGGTATTTGCTGTTTTTTCAGGGATTGCAGGGCGTGTGACAAAGAATATGACAGGAGGATATTATGAGTCTTGAGATGGAACATGTGAGCGTTTCGATAGGAAAAAAGGAGATCCTTCACGATATTACCCTGAATATACAGGAAGGAGAGTTTGTTTCCCTTTTGGGACGGTCAGGCTGCGGAAAGACAACGCTCTTAAAGACGATTGCCGGTTTTGTGGAACAGGATAAGGGGGATATACGGCTGCAGGGCCGTTCCATTACAGGGGAAAAACCGCAAAAGAGGGGAACCGTGATCGTATTTCAGGATCTGCGCCTTTTTCCCCATATGACTGTGGAGAAAAACATTGGTTTTCCTATGGAGTTAAATAAAATCTCAAAAACGGAACGGAAAGAGCGGGTGAGGGAGCTTTTGGAAGCAGTACAGCTTCCCGGATTTGAAACGAGGCGTATCCGGGAGATGTCCGGCGGACAGATGCAGAGAGTGGCTTTAGCCAGGGCGCTGGCAGCTTCTCCCAGGATCCTGTTGTTAGATGAGCCCTTTTCCGGATTGGACGAGGGCTTGAGGGGAGAAATGGCTGCCTTGGTGCGAAGGCTTCATCAGAGGGATCGGATCACTACGGTTTTGGTAACTCATGATAAGAGGGAGGCCCTTAGCCTCTCCGACCGCATTGCACTGATGGAAGGGGGAAGGATCGTACAGTTCGGAACGCCAAAGGAGTTATACTGCCGTCCGGCTTCCCCTGTGGCTGCCCGGTATTTTGGGGAAATAAACCGTATTCACGGACAGGTAAAAAACGGCCGTTTTACAGGCGGCTGGCTGTGCTGTGAGGCAGATCTTCCTGACGGAGAGTGGGAAGGGATCATCCGGCCCGAGGGGGTGGAGATCCGCCCGGGCCATGAATGGACAGTGAAAGAAAGTATATTTTTAGGAGATACGACACGGCTTCGGCTTTGCTGTCCTGATGGGAGCCGTATCCTTTGCCAGACTGCTCGAAACGGAATGGAGGACAGATGGGAAACAGGAAGGAAGGCGGATCTCGTTGTGAAAGCAGATCAGATCATTTGGCTGGAAAAGGATTTTTGGAAGCGGGATGAGGGTTGATAGGACTGCGGGAAAGAATGGAAGCGAAAAGAGCAGACAGGGAGGATTGCTGTGGAGAGAAAACAAAAAAGAATCTTGTTTGACTGTGATAATACCTTTGGCGTAAAGGACTGCGACGTGGATGACGGACTGGCTCTTCTGTATCTGCTAGGCTGCCCGGATGCGAAGATTGAGGGGATTACGTCCACCTATGGAAACAACTGTGTGGATACAGTGCAGCAGGTCAATGAGAGAATGGTTCAGGAGACCGGAAACAATGGGATCCCAGTAAAAAAAGGGGGAAGAAGGCCAGGGGAATGGGACAGCGAGGCTTCTGCCTTTCTGGCAGATATGGCCTCCCGGTATCCGGGCCAGCTCTCCCTTCTGGCAACAGGTTCCCTTACCAATCTTTGGGGAGCATTTAAGATGGATCCTTTGTTTTTTAGGAATATAAAGGAAATTGTCCTTATGGGAGGGATTACAAGCCCTCTGATCTTTGAAAAAAAGGAGATGGCAGAGCTGAATTTTTCCTGTGATCCACAAGCCTCCTTTACTGTTTTGGCAGAGGGGAAAAATGTATCCGTGGTCACAGGAAATAACTGTCTCAGAGCGCTTTTTACAAAGGAAGAATATCGGGAGCGGTTTTTGGAAGGAAACAATCCGGCCGGAGCTTATATTATGGAAAAAACGGATTACTGGTTTGGATATAATGAGGATGGATATGGCATCAAAGGATTTTACAATTGGGATGTGACTGCAGCTGTCTACCTTATGCGGCCGGGACTGTTCTCAGACCATGAAATGAACGTTAGCTTGAGAGAAAAAGATCTGGAGAAGGGGTATTTGCAGGTTGTTCCTGGGGAAAAGGGAAACAGCCGGTTCAATTTACCGGAATTAGAACAGATTAGAAAATTTAAGGACGAGATCTATGAGAGGTGGATGAGCCTGGGGGTGGCGAAAGGATGACTGAAATTGTATAAAGAGAGGTGGAGAACAGAGACGAAAAGTTTCCGTTCTCCATTTTTTAATAGCTTAGGACTGGCAGACTGGTTTGGTAAATATTGCCAATCAATATGCCAGTGATTGAGAAAAGAAAATATTAATGATATGATTAAATAAATTGACATAAAAAAGTAAGAAAAGGTTTAAGACGAAAGAAAAGCAGACGGTGGGGATATGTCTAAGTTTTTAGAGGAACTAAATATAATCATTAAAAGGAAAAAGATCAGCAAGAATAAATTGGCGGTGAAAATAGATGTGGATCCGTCTTCCTTCTATCAAATGCTTGCGGGAAAGCGGTATTTGAATGAGCGGTTATTTGACCGGCTGCTCCCTATTTTAAATATATCTCCCGATGAGGAGACATACCTTCGTGAGTTGTATCAGATCATGCTGGTAGGGGAGGAAAATTACAATAAGTCAAAGTCGGTTATTAAGTTCATTGAAAACCTCAATATGGATCATGATACCCACCTGATCCATTCATTTAAAATGCAGATGGATCACATGGACGAGATCGTTCATGGGCGGGAAAACGTAAACAGGGTTATATTTCAGATCATTCTGAATGCCTATGAGAAAAATGAAAGCCTGAAAATTTTATGCCAGCCGGAATGTGAAGTCCTCAGCTTTTTGTTAAATATCCTGCGGGACAATCCAAGGATGTCAGTGGAACAGATTATCTGTTTGGATAGTGAGCGCAGCGACAGCGGCATAAAGAATATCAGCGCTTTGGAAAAATTGACCCCCGGCTTAATGGGGGAAAGGGGATTTAACTATTCGATTTATTACTTCTATGACAGCATTTTCACACGATATGGAAGTACATCCCTGATGCCGTATCTGATTGTAAGTGATTCCATGGGGCTCATCTTTTCAACAGATTTGGAGGACGGTCTTTTCTTTGAAGACAAGGAAAAGGTAGAATTGTTTCGGAAACGATACAGTAAGATTAAAAATTATACATCTATTTTTACAACAAATGATGCCAGACTGAGGGACATCAAACAGACTTTAAAGAAGTTTGATTTTCAAAAAAACGAGGAAGAAACATGGTATGTGCTCTGTCCGATGATTCCACTTCCGTCCTACAGCTCGGATTTCTGGATTTCTCTGATAAAACCGGATGATGAAAAGCGGGAGGAATTGATCCAATTTCTGCAGCAGGATAATAAAAAAGCGGCCCTTGAAGATGAAAAACGGAAAAAATATGCATTTTTTACCAAAAAGGGAGTTCTGGATTTTTATGAAAATGGTCATATAATCGATGCCCTGTCTGAGCATTTTCTGCCAGTTCCTGTAAAAAAAAGGAAAGAGATTCTCCGGGAGATCCTGGAGGGAATTTCAGACAATCGGGTCGATGCCTTCTTATTAAAAGATGATGCGATGGCTCTGAGCCGGGATTTTTATATGATCGTCAGCAAAGAAGGCATCAATTGTACGAGGAAAAAAAGGGATCATACCTCTTTGATGCTCACTTTTTTTGAGGATTCCATTTGCCGCACGATCTATGAGTTTATGGAAAATTTAAAAAAAAGCGATCTGGTGGAGAGCAGGGAAACCATGATCGGTTTTTTGGAAGGATTGCTGTAATGTTTGGAAAACTGTATACAACCGTTCTTTTATTGTGATCCGGCCAACGGCCAAATGACTGGCAGAACGGTTCCAATTGATAAAAAGGAAAGAGGGACAAACGTATGAGAAAATCAGGAATGGTAAAAAAATTGGCAATGACAGCAACGGCAGCAGTGCTCACTTTATCTATGAGCATGATCACATTTGCCGGACAGTGGAGGCAGAACAGCAGCGGCTGGTGGTATGACAATGGAAACGGAACCTGGCCTGCAAGCTCCTGGCAGTGGATCGACGGGAACGGAGATGGGACGGCGGAGTGCTATTATTTTGACCAGAACGGTTACTGCCTGATGAACACGACCGCTCCAGGGGGATACACAGTAAACGCATCCGGCGCATGGACAGTCAATGGGCAGGTTCAGATTAGGTATACCGGAGCAGCCAGCCAGGAGAACCATGTTCCGGCAAGGGAACCGTTGATGCTGTATGACCAGGAACCGGTGGTTAGTGAATATTTTCAAAAATGGGATTCAGCAGTAACAAACAAGGAACATGAGAGGTGGGCAAAGGTGTATGCAACCAATAGTTCCAATACTGCTTATATAGAATTTTATGCAGGGGGAGAATATGAGTCCTTTAAGGCAAAGGTTGCCCCATGTGATTATAAATCGAGATGGGAGAAGGGAAATTCTGTCTATTTCCAGGTATTGGGTGATGAAGATGAGCTCCTTTTTGAAAAGGAGATCGATTACAGAACCAGCGCTTTTGACCTGGATGTAGATATCACAGGCCAGGACACGGTTACTATTTATACGATGGTAGGAGAGGGATATTGGAATCGTCCCGTGATGCTCAAGGAAGCAAAGTTTGAATAGAAAGCTCAGGCAATTTGGCCATAGGAAATACGATTTAAGGGGAACGATATGAGTCAGGAGATAAAACAAACAAAATGCTGTCCCAATTGCGGGGCGCAGCTGGAAAGCAGAGCCGCTTTCTGCGGAGGGTGCGGGTACAAATTCCCGGAAGAAGTAGAGAGAAAGCGCGAGGAAAATCAGATGGAAAAGAATAAGACAAGAATGTGGACCATAATGGGGGCGGCAGTGTGCGCCGCTGCTATTCTGTTCTGGATTTTTGGAGGCAGCCCGGAAAAGCAGATTTTGGGCTACTGGGAACCGAACAGCAAAGGGGCGGACGTCCTCTTTGAAGAAGACGGGGTCATAATGGTGGACGGGATGCCGGCAACCTATTACATTGATGATGATAAGGGACTCCATATCAAGGCCTTTGGGTTGTTTTCAGCAGCCGACCTGGAGTGGGATCGTACATCGTTAAATGATAACGGCTGGTTTGTGGATGGAAATGTAATGAAGCTGGGTGAAGATTATTATTCCAAGAAAGAATAAATGTTATCCGCCTGTTATGTAAAGCCAGATTTCATATTAAGACAGGGAGTTGTGGATGATCGGTCGTCCATGACTCTTTGTTGTATGGAGGGAAAGAAATGAATCAGATAAAATACTGCCCGAACTGCGGGGCACATGTGGGAGAAAGAGCTGTTTTTTGCGGGAACTGCGGCTATAAAATCCAAGAGGAAACAGTGCCAGCGGAGAAAAGAGAAGAGAAAAGAATCGAAGAAAAAATAAGGTGTCAAAGGAAGCAATGAAGGCGGCGGCAGTAGTTTTGGCGCTCGCCCTTGCTGCGGGGGGAATTGCGAAACTGAAAGTCGCTGGATATTTAGGGTGGATTTCCGAAGAACAGGAAATTTCCAAACTGTATTATGTGAAGGACGGCACCGTTTATGGGAAAAGTTTGGGAGACTTAGACGGGGAACCCATGAGGTTTGGGACGGATAGGAATATGAGGCGGTTATTTGATATGGCTGATATATGGAAGGACTATGCCCGTCCAGAATATTATCTATTTTTATTCTGTCCAGATTTGATGGATCCAAGGGGAGAAGGACAGTTTTTGATTGATGATATTCAGGAAAATCTTACATACAGTCTTTTTTTTAAGAAAAAGGGAGAGGAGCCAATACAGATTGATACCGGTATAGAGGTTCACCAGGTGGCAAAAAATGGAAGCATTGTATACAAAAAGAACGGGAATCTTTACATCAACGATCTGGAAAGAAAGCAGAAATTGGCTTCAGACATCAGTGAATTTTATCTTAACAGTGAAAAGGATAAACTTTTATGGACAGAGAGGACAGACAGAGAGGGAATTGAGGACTGTTATGTGCAGGATATGAACACAGGCGATAAAGAGCAGGTCATTGAGGAAGGGAATTTAATCGATTTTACAAAGGATTTTTCAAAAATATGCGGCCAGGACAGCGAAGGAAGTTTTATCATAAGAGACCAGGAGGAGCGGGAAGAAATAGAGTCAACCATAGGCGACTTAGAATCAGAGATTTTTATCAGCTGCGAAGCGTATGATGAGAAGGATGGAACAAAGCGGGTTTCTGTATATAAAAGGGGGAATAGGGAAGCCTGGTTTAAAATTCCAGCAGGCCGGGATGAATCCATCGTAAATTGTAAATACAGCAAGGAGAATGAGAAAATGTATTTTGAATTTTACGATGAAATTTCCGGTAATGGGCGTTTGATGTCCGCAGACTGTAATGCGTTTACCTTATATGATGAGAAATCAAGGGAATATGTTGACCAGGTGTTTACTGAAATTTCTGATGGTGCAGGGGGATACCAGTTTATTTTTGACGAAGAAGAGGATTGCGATGACCTTTATTATGCAGAGCAGGACGGTGAAAAGCAGCGGATATTCTTCAATGATAACGAGCTCCTTTCTGGAAATTATTTTGCCTTCCATCCCCCTAAGGATGAGTATATGTGGATAGAGGAAGACAATGGAGATTTATATAGGATAAAAGAGGAAGATGCAAAGATTGTTTTCAGCGGCAGCAAGCGCTGCCAGCCTCTGGTAGGTGGAAGGGCGCTGGCTCTTGAAAATTATGATAGGGAAACATTCCGCGGAGATTTGGTCTACTATGACGGGAGAGAATCCCATCTCATAGAGACGGACGTGGAGGAGTTTTTATATTGGGAACAATAATGAAGATCCGATCTTAAAATAATATCTTCCATGTATCAGCTGCATAATGCGGAAGAAAATATGGCCCATAAAAAGACAGTCCCGTAAAAATCGAAGGCCGCAAAAGCCCGGATTTTACGGGATTGTCTCTTTTTATTCTTATGGCCGAACCAGGCAGGAAGCCTTTGTCATGCGCTCTACGATCTCATACATATTGGTTACGGAACCAACGCGGAGCTTCTCTCCAAGGCCATAGAAGTTTAAGCAAGTGCCGCAGGTGAGGATCTCCACGCCCTGTGCCTCAAGGCCTTTGAGATCTTCCAGATTGTCGGAACCTTCACAGGATAAGTAGGCTCCGCTGTTGTATAAGAGAACCGCCTCTGGAAGGTGATCCTGCTGGGTCAATGCAAATACAAAGCCTTTCATCAGTGCTTTTCCAAGCTCCGGGTCTCCCTGGCCCATGAGGTTGGAGG
>CABQJX010000023.1 GCA_902464595.1 uncultured Lachnoclostridium sp.
TATCTCAAAAAGGAGAGGGCAAAGAAGGTTCTCCCTTCTAACTGGAATGTGGAGGCATCCCAGGCTCTCATACAGGAGTTGGCGTCAAAACTTGGTGAAAAAAATGTCAAAGTTGTGGAAAAAGACTTGAAAAGCTGGCAAAAATGAATTAGAATACAGAATGACGATCAGGAACGGGGAGACCGGAAACCGGAGGGCCCCATACAAGGAGGGAAACGGCTATGGCAAAGGCAGTAAAGACCATTGGAGTTTTGACCAGCGGAGGGGACGCCCCAGGAATGAATGCGGCGATCCGTGCGGTGGTGAGGACGGCCATTAACAAGGGGATGAAGGTAAAGGGAATTATGCGCGGTTACGCTGGCCTTTTGGAGGAGGAGATCGTGGACATGGAAAGCACCAGTGTCTCTGAGATCATCAACCGGGGCGGAACCATTTTATATACAGCCAGATGTAAGGAGTTTACTACGCCTGAGGGACAGAAAGAGGGGGCAGAGATCTGCCGTAAGCACGGTATTGACGGTATGGTAGTCATTGGCGGTGACGGCTCTTTCAGGGGTGCTGGAAAGCTGTCAGCCCTGGGGATCAATACCATCGGCCTTCCCGGGACCATTGACCTGGATATTGCATGTACGGATTATACCATTGGGTTTGACACCGCAGTAAATACAGCGATGGAAGCAATTGACAAGATCCGTGATACGTCCACCTCCCATGAGCGGTGCAGTATTGTGGAGGTTATGGGGCGCAACGCAGGATATATTGCCCTTTGGTGCGGAATCGCAAACGGGGCAGAGGATATTCTCCTGCCGGAGCGGTATGACGGCAACGAGCAGGCATTGATCAACCGTATTATTGATAACCGTAAGCGGGGAAAGAAGCACAATATCATCATCAATGCCGAGGGGATCGGCCATTCCGGCTCCATGGCAAAGAGGATTGAGGCGGCTACCGGCATCGAGACGAGAGCTACGATCCTGGGACACATGCAGAGAGGTGGAACTCCTACCTGTAAGGACCGTGTCTATGCATCCATTATGGGAGCCAGGGCTACAGAGCTTTTGGCTGAGGGAAAGAGCAACCGTCTGGTAGCTTATAAGAACGGAGCCTTTGTGGATTATGATATTCAGGAAGCGCTGAATATGACAAAGGATATTCCGGAAGACCAGTATGCGGTGGCAAAGCTTTTGGTTCGGTAGGCGTTCCAATATGGATATGGAAAGACAGCATAAGCGTTAGGGATATAAAAGATTATGATGGAGACGAAAGTCCGCCGCCTGTTTCAGGCAGCGGACTTTTGGCGAGAAATGGGAGGAAGGAAATGAAGGAACATGTGGTGCTCTGCGGAGCTAATTCCTACGAGCAGAAATATTATTTTAACCAGGATTTTAAGTCCCTGCCCCAGTCAATTCAGGATGAGCTCCATATTATGTGTGTCCTCTATACCGAGGATGTGGGCGGCGTTTTGATGATGGAATTTGATGAAAAGGGTAATCTGGAGTTTAAGGTGAGCGCAGACGAGTCTGACTATCTGTTTGATGAGATCGGAAGCGTTTTAAAAATCAAACAGTACCAGGCGGAAAAAAGAGAGCTTTTGGAAGCTCTGGAGCTGTATTACCGGACTTTTTTCCTGGGAGAGGACATAGATATAGAGGAAGACGGAGAGAATTAGATGAAGCTTGTGATCGGAAACACAGTTCTGGAAAACAATCTGATCCTGGCCCCCATGGCAGGTGTGACGGATCTGCCCTTTCGGGTGCTGTGCAGGGAACAGGGAGCAGGCTGTGTGGTAACAGAAATGGTCAGTGCCAAGGCCATTTTATATAAGAACAGAAATACGAAGGAGCTGCTGCAGGTGGATCCGTCGGAGCGGCCGGCAGCGGTACAGCTCTTTGGCTCAGATCCTGATATTATGGCAGAGATCGCCGCCCAGCTGGAGGAAGGGCCATACGATTTCATTGACGTAAATATGGGCTGCCCAGTCCCAAAGATCGTAAACAATGGAGAGGGATCCGCTCTTATGAGAAACCCAAAACAGGCAGAGGCGGTTTTGTCTGCCATGGTGCGGGCGGTGAAAAAGCCAGTGACTGTAAAATTCCGGAAGGGGTTTAACGAGACAAATGTGAATGCCGTAGAATTTGCAAAAATGGCGGAGAGCTGCGGCGTGGCTGCTGTGGCGGTTCATGGACGGACCAGGGAACAGTATTATTCTGGAAAGGCGGATTGGGATATTATACGGCAGGTCAAGGAGGCTGTGTCCATACCGGTCATTGGAAACGGGGATATTTTTGCTCCTGAGGATGCAAAGAGGATGATGGAGGAAACAGGATGTGACGGACTTATGGTCGCCAGAGGAGCCAAGGGGAATCCTTGGATTTTTAAGGGGATTAACCACTATCTGGAAACAGGAGAGCTTCTTCCGGAATCTTCCATTGAGGAGAAAAAGTCCATGATCCTCCGCCATGGCCGTATGCTGGCAGAGTTTAAGGGAGAGGGGGTGGCCATGCGGGAGATGCGGGGCCATATGGCCTGGTACACCAAGGGCCTTCCCCATTCCGCTGCGCTGCGCAATGAGATCAACGGGATTGAAACCCTGGAGGGCCTTCTAGAGCTTCTTGACAGGCGTCTGAACCCTTGACAATAGCCGGGTTTTCCTATATAATGCATAAGCATCAAGCCTTGTAAACCATGGAAAAATCGGCGGGAAGGCAGAAGGATCCGTGGGAGGCCAGGTGTAACCGGATGGCAAGACAACATTTCCACAGACGGAAAGACATCATAGAAAGAATTAAAAGGAAGGAAGCAGGAGAGATGACAGACAAAAAGCATATTTTGACATACGCCGGATTGAAACAGTACGAGGACGAGCTGCAGAATCTGAAGGTAGTCAAGAGAAAAGAGGTTGCCCAGAAGATCAAGGAAGCAAGGGAGCAGGGAGATTTGTCCGAGAATGCGGAGTACGATGCGGCAAAGGATGAGCAGAGAGACATCGAGCTGCGCATCGAGGAGCTGGAGAAGCTTCTCAAGAACGCAGAGGTAGTCGTTGAGGATGAGATCGATCTGGATAAGATCAATATTGGCTGTAAGGTAAAACTGCTGGATGTAGAATTTGACGAGGAGATGGAGTTTTTCATCGTAGGCTCTACAGAGGCAAACAGCCTTCAGAATAAGATTTCCAACGAGTCCCCCGTAGGGCGTGCCCTGATGGGAAAGGTCGTGGGCGATACAGTTGAGGTAGAGACACAGGCAGGAAATATCCAGTACAAGGTGCTGGAGATCCAGAGAGTATCATAAAGCGAACACAAAGGAGTGGAAAAAAGTGGGAGAGCAGCAGAAGGCAAACCAGGCAGAGACAGATCTGAATCATGTACTGAAGGCCCGTAGAGATAAACTGGCGGAGCTTCAGGCAGCTGGAAAGGATCCGTTTGTCATAACAAAATACGATGTGACCGCTCACAGCACCGATGTAAAAGAGGGCTATGAGAGCTGGGAAGGAAAAGAAGCTTCCATCGCAGGCCGCATGATGTTTAAGAGAGTCATGGGAAAGGCATCATTCTGCAATGTGCAGGATTTAAAGGGCAGCATCCAGGTCTATGTGGCCCGTGACAGCATAGGGGAGGATCCCTATAAAGATTTTAAAAAGATGGATATTGGTGATATCGTAGGCGTTAAGGGAACTGTGTTCACCACCAAGACGGGAGAGATCTCCATTCACGCTACAGAGCTTACCCTTCTTTCCAAGAGCCTTCAGGTTCTTCCTGAGAAGTTCCATGGCCTTACAGATACCGATATGCGTTACCGTCAGCGCTATGTGGATCTGATCATGAACGCAGAGGTAAAGGATACCTTTATCAAGCGTTCTAAGATCCTGGCAGCTATTCGGAAGTATCTGGGCGGAGAGGGCTTCATGGAGGTGGAAACCCCCATGCTGGTGTCCAATGCAGGCGGCGCGGCAGCCCGACCCTTTGAGACTCATTTTAACGCCCTGGATGAGGATTTAAAGCTCCGTATTTCCCTGGAGCTGTACTTAAAGAGACTGATCGTAGGCGGTCTGGAGCGTGTCTACGAGATTGGCCGCGTATTCCGCAATGAGGGTCTCGACACAAGACATAATCCTGAGTTTACTCTGATGGAGCTGTATCAGGCTTATACTGATTATAACGGTATGATGGATCTGACAGAAAAGCTTTACCGTTTTGTGGCTCAGGAGGTATTGGGAACCACGACCATCAATTACAAGGGTGTGGAAATGGATCTGAGCAAGCCTTTTGCCCGTATTACGATGGTGGATGCGGTCAAGAAGTATGCCGGAGTGGATTTTGACGAGATCCATACCCTCAAAGAGGCCAGAGCCATTGCAAAGGAAAAGGGCGTAGAGTTTGAGGAGCGCCACAAAAAGGGCGATATTTTAAACCTGTTCTTTGAGGAGTTTGCAGAGGAGCATCTGATCCAGCCTACCTTTGTTCTGGATCATCCGGTGGAGATTTCCCCTCTGACCAAGAAAAAGCCGGGAAACCCGGATTACGTGGAGCGTTTTGAGTTCTTCATGAACGGCTGGGAGATGGCTAACGCTTATTCTGAGATCAATGACCCAATTGACCAGAGAGAGCGTTTCAGAGCTCAGGAGGAGCAGTTTGCAGCCGGAGATGAGGAGGCAAACCACACCGATGAGGATTTCTTAAACGCACTGGAGGTAGGTATGCCTCCTACAGGCGGAATCGGTTTTGGCATCGACCGTATGGTTATGCTTCTTACAGATTCTCCTGCTATCAGGGATGTGCTTCTGTTCCCTACTATGAAGTCCTTGGACGCAAAGAAGGGCGAGAACAAGGCAGAAGCAAAAGCCAGTTCCTTAAGCACAGCGGTAAGCGAGGCGGGCCAGATTTTGGCTCAGAAATTAGAAGAAATGCCAGCTGTGGAGGCAGAGCCAATTGACTTCTCCAAGGTGGAGGTAGAGCCGCTGTTTGAAGATATGGTAGATTTTGATACCTTCTCCAAGTCTGACTTCCGCGCTGTAAAGGTAAAAGAGTGTGAGGCTGTTCCAAAGAGCAAGAAGCTCTTAAAGTTCGTTTTGGATGACGGAAGCGGCACAGACCGTGTGATTTTAAGCGGTATCCACGATTATTATGAGCCAGAGGAACTGATCGGCAAGACATTGCTTGCGATTACCAATCTTCCGCCCCGTAAGATGATGGGAATTGATTCCTGCGGTATGATCATCTCCGCTACACACCTGGTAGAGGGAAGAGAAGGACTGAATGTTCTGATCCTTGATGATAAGATTCCGGCAGGAGCAAAGCTTTACTAAGAATAAGAAAATCCATAGACTTTTATGAGTTTGCAGAGTGTTTGACATCAAATTGACATTAAATTGATATTAAATTTATGTCGCTTGGTGGACTAACATGGACTGACAAGGGCTGTATCAGAAATTAGAACCTTACAAAACTTAATAGTTAATGCTATTAAAAGGACATTTTCCAATAAAACGGAGAGTGTCCTTTTTGTGTTGTTGGTGTGGCATAAAAAATGAAAACAATAACCGCCTTATCCGCCGACACATACCGAAAGGGGAAGATTTTGACGAGAAGCAGAACCGGGACATTGAATATATAGAAAACTGGCTTAGAAAAAATTGTAACAGTTCAGCCAACCATCTTCTTGTCCGTTTAAAACGGACAAGAAGCGTTGGGCGTCTGCCCTATGAAGATTCAGACAGGAAATTGCAGTTTTCCATTCCTTGACGTTCTGGAAAAATTTAGATATACTAAACCTTTGGGAGGTATACCGTTATGCTTTTATTAAATCAGACGTTGATCCGCATGGCCAGAGGGCTTTGGGGATGGATTTTTGCCATTACAGGTCTGAAGATGCTTGTTTTGGCTGGGACAGCCGCTTTTGCCAGAATTATTTCCGGTTTTTTGGGGGATATAGCATCTCCGTCTCTTACCATATCTGAGGCAGGGCAGGCAATTTTGGCGGCCTTTTTTACAGCCGCTTTTATGTTGGCAGCAGAGCTCCTTACAGGGGAGGCAGAATACCGATGTACAGCCAAGGCGCGCCAATCCCTGCGCACAGCCATTTTCTCAAAGGTACTGGAGCTGGATGTGGGAAATATTGAAAAGATGGGGCCGGTTTCGGCTATTACATCCTCAGTAGACGGTGTGGAGGCCATGCAGATTTACTACAGCAAGTATCTGCCAGGTCTGTTTTATTGTCTTTTAGCGCCCTTTTATCTGTTTTTTCAGCTGAAGGAGGCCTCTTTTTTTCCGGCCCTTCTTCTTTTGACCGTGTCTGTGATCCTGCTTCCTCTTAACAATATATTCCGGGGAAGGATAGAACGGTTGAAAAGCGGCTACTGGGATTCCTTGGAGCATTTGACAGGATACTATTTGGAGAGTGTCCAGGGGCTCACTACTTTTAAGCTATTTGGAAGGGATGAGGATCGAACCAGAGTTTTGAGGGAGAAGTCAGAAGATTTTAACAATAAGATCATGGATGTGATGAAAGTCAATTTTTCTTCCTTTCTTCTAACGGACGGTTTGATCTACGGAGCAGCAGCTGCTGCAGCAGGAACCGCGGCCTGGCAGCTTTTTCATGGGTCGATCTCCTTTTCAGAAGGCTTGATGGTCGTGATGCTTTCTTACAGCTTTTTCGGTTCGGTGCGCCAGCTGATGAATGCCACCCACTCCGCTTTGGTAGGTGTATCAGCTGCGGATAAGGTAGAAAAGCTGCTGTCCATTGATACCAGCCGTCCGTTTGATCCAACTATTCCCTTAGAGAAGGAGCCCTATGAGGGTATCCGTATAGAACATGTTTCTTATGCCTATGAGGGACGCAAAACAGCCCTCTGTGATGTATCCCTGGATATTCCAAGAGGAAAGGTAACAGCTTTGGTGGGACTGTCAGGCAGCGGAAAATCCACAATTGCCGGGCTTCTTATGCGCTTTTTTGACTGGCAGAGCGGAAGGATCCTTTTAGAAGGCCGGGATTACATCAGTATTTCGCCAAAAGAACTTAGAAAAAAGGTGATCATGGTTCCGCAGACCGTAAGCCTTTTTAGCGGAACCATCCGGGAAAATTTACAGATCGCTGCGCCCAATGCTTCTGATGATCAGATGCTGGAGGCGTTAAGGGAGGTTCGTCTGAAGGATTGGGTTACAGCTCAGCCTTTCGGCCTTGACACACCTGTTGGGGACAGCGGAGGTAAATTATCAGGAGGACAGAGGCAGAAAATAGGAATCGCCCGTGCTCTCTTGTGCAGGGCAGAGTATATTATTTTTGACGAATCTACCTCCAGCGTAGATTTGGACAGTGAGCGGGAGATATGGAGCTGTATTGATGAGCTGGCCCAGACGAGAACGCTGATCATTATTTCTCATCGCCTTTCCACTATAGAAAATGCGGATCAGATCTATGTTTTGGAACACGGGGCCATTGCAGATCATGGAAATCACCAAGAGCTTATGGCACGATATGGCCTTTACCGGCGGCTGGTGGAGGAGCAGGCTAAGCTGGAACAGCAGGGAGAGGAGGGGATGAGCTGTGAGTAAGAAATTTCAATATTCGATTCCGGAAATGACGAGACGCCTTTTGCATATTGCTGCTCCTGTGAAGGGGACGCTCCTCATATCCACGTTGGCCAGCATTACGGGAAATCTGTCCCAAATGGGATTGATGGGATTTGGAGCCATGCTGCTTCTTACCAGCGGGAAAATGACAGACGGATCCCCTCTTTTGTACGGCAGCCTTATGGTTCTTTCTGCTGTCCTCATTGTGGCTGGACGTTATACAGAAGGGCTTTTTTCCCATGCCGGGGCTTATAAGCTGCTGGCCTTCATGCGGGTTCATCTGTATGATACGATCCGGAGCCTGGCCCCGGCCTGTCTGATGGACTGGGAAAAAGGGACACTGCTGAATGTTGCTGTCTCAGATATAGAAACCATCGAATACTTTTTTGCCCATACCATTGGCCCTATGTTTACAGTAATCCTGCTGCCTTGTGTGACTCTTGGCCTGGCAGTTTCATTTCAGCCAGTCTTCGCAGCGGTTCTGCTGCCAATCTATGTGGTGGTCAGCGTGATCATTCCGTTGATTGCTGTAAAGGCGGGAAGGGGGATAGGAATGGGATACCGGACCCGGCTGGGAGAGATGAAATCCCTGATTCTGGAAAGCGTTTTCGGTCTCAAAGATATTCAGGTTTTTGGATTTGGCCCCAAAAGGCTGGAGATGGTGCGGCAAAAAAATAAAGAAATTAATCGGTGGGCTCATGGGATGACGCTCCACCAGCAGGTAGTTTCAGCGGCTCCTGCGTTTTTTGTATATCTGGCCCGTATTCTGGTGATCGGGGCAGCCGCTTATCTGGCAGCTTCTGGGATGCCCTGCCCCGTAGGAACCGTTGTCCTTTCTTTTGCGGCGACCGCTTCCTTTTCCTCCACCCATTCTCTGACAACCGTGGTGTCCAGCCTTTTGGAGACTTATGCGGCAGCAGAGCGGCTGTTTCTCATTGAGGATACGCTGCCGGAGGTGAGCGAACCAGAGAGCCCAAAGGTATGCGGAACCATCCGCAAGATACAATTTGACGGTGTGGATTTTTCTTATCAAAAAAATCGCCGTTCTGTGTTGGAGGGTTTTGATCTGACTGTTACAGAAAAAGAGAAGCTGGGGATCGTGGGGGCCAGCGGGATTGGAAAATCCACGGTGCTTCGTTTGCTCCTGCGTTTTTGGAATTGTCAAGGGGGTCAGATCCGGATCAACGATATTCCCATTGAAGAAATTTCTCTGGGGGAGCTTCGCGCCAGGATTGCCGTGTTGGAGCAGGATACGTTTCTTTTTGATGGAACCATTGGCGAAAATATCGCTCTGGGAAAGCCGGAGGCATCGCAAAAAGAGATTGAGGATGCAGCCAGGCGTGCCGGGATCCATGATTTTATTTCAACCCTTCCCCATGGATATGAAACCCAAATGGGACAAATGGGCGCCCGTCTGTCCGGAGGCGAACGTCAGAGGGTAGGGATTGCCCGTACCATGCTTCTGGATCCTGACGTGATCGTTATGGACGAACCCACCAGCAGCCTGGACGTGCTCCACGAAAAAGAATTATTAAAGACTCTGAAAGAGGAGTGCAAAGATAAAATGATCCTCATTGTTTCCCATCGGCCCTCCACCCTGACTGGATGTACACGGATCGTGCGGCTGGAAAAGGGGAAATGTGTTTCCGTAAGATAATTGATTCCAAAGTTGTATGTTTTTATGATTATCCAGAAAGCCCTGTGATGGTTTTGACTGTCACAGGGCTTTTTTTAGCTGTCACAGGGTTTTTTGATGCTTTGTTAAAATTCAGTCAAATTTTTAAAAATTCCGTCAATTTGCCAAAAAACACAGTTTCTATTTTGTGTATTTTTTTAGAAAACTCGAGAAAAATTAGAAAAATAACACAAAACAGAAAAGAAAATAAGGAAAATATATATTGCAAATTATACAAAAAATTAAAAGAAATATATGTAAATATAGCAATAGACAACAAGTGGAAGGCGCTATATAATATCTTCTATAAATGAAAGATATTCGTAAAAAAGAAGATATAAATTCAGAAAATCAAGGATGGCTAAATGGAAAAGAAAGTCATATTATCTGTGGATATTGGCGGTGCAAAGTATGCGGTAGGGCTCGTCAGAGAAAATGGAACGATTATTTGTAAAAAGAAATATACCTGGAAGCATATTTCTGCGGAAAGTGTTGTAGAAGAAATTTGCAGAGCGATGGAGGAAACCATACGGGAAAACGGGATCCCTATTACAGCCATTGGAATTACCATTACAGGTCTTACAGATCCGATGACAGGAAGCTGGATCTCTGCTACCTTTATGGGGATTTATGGTATTCCTATCGGCAAGATCATAAGAGAACGGTTTGGTTATCCTGTCTATGTGGAAAATGACTGCAATGCCAGCGCGGTGGCTGAAAAAATGTTTGGACTCTGTAAGAGAACAGAACACTTTATTTATATTTCGGTCAGCAATGGTATTGGAGGGGCTCTTGTCTTAGGCGGAAAATTATACCGGGGCGCTTTCGGTATTGCAGGAGAAATCGGAAATTGCTTTGTGGATGAAGGGATACAGAAGGGGCGTGGAGCTGCGAAGCGGGATACATTAGAAAATCTGGCTTCCGGCCGAGGGCTGGTGGAGACATATATAAAGCTGGGGGGTAAAAAGAAGATTGATGGAGAGACGCCGGATGGTCTTATGATCGCAAAGCTGGCTCGCAGCGGAGATCCGGCAGCGGTTGAGGCATTCCAAATGGAGGGGAGGTATCTGGGCCAGGCCCTTGCAGCCTGTACAATGATATTGAATCCGGAGCGGATCATCATTGGCGGCGGTGTAGCAATGTCCTTTGATCTGTTTAAGCCCAGTTTATTGGAAACGGTGCAAAAAGAGGCGAGAGCCTTTGCTGGAAGCGAGCTTCCAAAGATTCAGGCAACAGGATTAGGATACGACGGAGGCCTTTTGGGAGCAGCAGCCATTGCCCTGTGCGAACAAAATTGTTAAACAGAGGGGTGAGGGGTTTGAAACAAAGAGCAGTTGTTGGTATTGATGTGGGAGGAAGCCACGTTTCAGTAGGGATCGTGTTGGAGGAGGGAAGGGTTCTTTATTCCCTGCAATATCCGCAGGAATATTGTGACAGCAGCTTGTGGTCAGAGAATTTGGCAGAGCATATAGAGGAAGTACTCGGGCAAAAGCCAGAGGATGTCATGATAGAGGCTTTTGGGATCGGGTTTCGGGGCCACGTGGATTTTAAAAGGCAGCTTCTTACCAAAAGCTCTATCTTGAATGTGGAAAAAGGGTTTGACATCTGCGGCTTTTTAAAAGAACGTTTTCGCATACCGGCTTACATAGATAACGATGTAAAAGCAGCGGCCTGCGGAGAGCTTTTGTTTGGCGCAGGGAAAAAATATCAGAATTTTATCTGCTATAACGTGGGTACGGGAATTGCCGCGGCTTTGATCCTGGATGGGAAACTTGTGAGAGGCTGGGAAAATAACGCCGGGGAAATCGGAGACGACCTGTTTGCAGGGACAGAGCCTGGTAAAGCAGGAAAAGGACTGGAGGCTATGGCCTCAGGAAAGGGAATCGAAGATGAGGCGGCACTGCATAGAAAGGATTTCCCTGATTCGGTTCTGTTTAAGTCCAAAGAGCGGGTTACAGCAAAGGAAATAGTAAAAGCCTGCAGGCAAGGAGATCCGTTAGGCGTTTTTGTTATAAGACAGGCGGTTGAAGCATTAGCTGTTTCCATTGTGAATATGGGACATCTTGTGGATCCGGAGGCGTTTTTATTCACGGGAGGAGTTGTTTCAGAAACCTGGTTTTTTGATCAGCTGAAAGAAAAGGTGGGCCAGCTGCAGGATATTCTGGGGGAAAAGCAGATAAGAAAATTGGAACGATCAGAATTTGCTTCTAAATGCTCCGGTCCTTTGGGAGCGGCGGCAGTTGGTTTTTATGGTGCAGAGTAAGTTCCCTTTCTAGCCTGGGAAAGAGGGCAGAAAGGATAAATAAAAAGCAAAGGAGAGATGGTTTATGAAAAAAATGTTGAGTTGGGTTCTGGCAGCGGCTTTGACGGCAGGTACATTGGCTGGATGTGGATCCGGAGGTTCTGGGGCTGCGGATCCGAAGGGTTCTGAGGCAGCTTCTGCTGATTCTGGCGGATCCTCCGGAGGAGGCGCTCAGGCAGAAGCCGGCGGTACAACAGAAGATGGAAAGTATGATCTTGTATTCTGGGTTTATTCGGATGCGGTATTAAATGACCAGGGAAAGCTGTTTGATCAGTGGGTAAAAGAATATTGTGAAGAAAATCCACAGGTAAATTCCATTACTTTAGTAGGAAAAAATGATGCAGATCTTCTTACCAGCCTTATGGCAGGTGTGGGACTTCCTGATATGTTTTTTGCCAGCGCCCGCAACATGCGCCAGTACAAGGAAGCTATTGACCTTCTGGATCTGACGCCAGTGTATGAGTCGGAGGAAGGCTACAAGGACGGTTTTTATGATTCCGCCATGGAAGCAGTGACACAGGACGGAGGTATGTGGGCGATTCCTTTCATGAGTTATGTGCCCATTATTTTCCGGAATACAGATGTTTTGGAGAAGGCTGGAATTGACTGGAAGAATGAGCCTATTGATACTTGGGATACATTTTTAGCCCAGTGCGAGAAGGTAAAGGCAGCCGGGATCGATGCGACACATTCCTGGGCTCAGGGCGGATATTATTGTCCAGGTGCTGTTCTTGCCAGTGACGCTGAAAATCTGACAGTGGGAATGGAAAATGGGGAGACAACTCTCAAACCGGAGCAGGTTGTGAGAACCTTTGAGACCATTCAGAAATTAGAGCAGTATTCCAACGGAATGGCTTACAGCGATGAGGCGGCTTCTGAAGCCTTCAAGGCTGGAGAATTAGGCTTTATCTGTGTAGGTCCCTGGAACGAGCCAGATTATATTCAGGCAGGAACAAACTATGATGTGCAGCTGATCCCCTCTTACGAGAAAGACGGATGGACTGGCGGACTTCAGGGTTGGGACTTCATGTATGGAATCAACACCGGTGATGAGGGAAGAAATGAAGCGATCCGCGGCTGGTTAAAGAAAATGGGATCCTTTGAGGTACAGCAGAAATTTGCTCAGGTCATTGGACGTTCCGTGCTTCGGGAGGATGCCATGGATGATCCTGAGACTCAGCAGACAGAGATGCTGGGACTTCTCGCAAAAGGATTGAAGAACGGTATGAACCAGATGGATTTTGGTCATAGCAGCGTATTCTGGACCAGCGCTATCGGTGATGTGGCTCCAGCAGTAGCTACCGGAAGCGTTACTCCTGAGGATGGGGCACAGCAATTTATTGACGGCATCAATGGCCTGTATGCAGAGGCAGGAGAAGAATAAGCGGTCAGGGGAGGGAATACGATGAAGGACAGAAAAACTGGCGTTTCAAGATCATCGTTTATGTATAGGGCCCGCAGATATTCCTGTAATTATTTGGGGGTCCTCCCCTTCTTCCTGCTGTTTGCGGTATTTATTCTCTATCCGTTTTTGCAAGGGGTATTCATGAGCTTTACCGATTGGTCCGTCTCCAGCAGGGGAGGCGTGAATTTTGTAGGATTGGATAATTATAAATTGATCCTTTCAGGAAAGGGAACCACATCTCAGCGTTTTCTGAAGTCAATCCGTAATCTTGTTATTTATGTCCCTCTGACCTTGACGGTCGGTCTTTCACTTTCACTGATTCTGGCATTGATCACCAGGCAGCTGTCCAAACGGCTGTTTAATATATTCCGGGGTGTTTATTTTGTCCCCTATGTGCTTCCGCTTTTCCTCTGCGCAGGCATTTGGCAGTGGTTTATGACGACAGGAACCGGTCTGGTTGCTTCCGGACTGGCCAGCCTGGGAATTGGAGAAGGGGTGGTATGGGACAGCACAGAGATCTATGCCATTGTCTACGTATTGATGGTAGATGTATGGAACTCAGCTGGCTTTAATTTCGTGATCATCAGTGCAGGAATGGCGGATATTTCACCGGATATTTATGAAGCAGCAGAGATTGACGGTGCTTCCACCTTCCAAAAAATGACAAAGATTACCATTCCTCTTTTGGAGCCAATTTTATTTTTTGTTGTCACCTATGGATTTATCAGTGCCCTTCAGGTTTATGATATTCCGTGGATCATTTCTAACGGTACAGACATTAACAGTGTGGGAGGCCCCGGACAGGTTATGTCATTCCCTGTCATGGAGATGGTGCGCAACATTTATCTTGGAAGCAAATCAGGTCTAGGAAGGGCCTGTGCAGAAGGGGTTACTCTGATGACTGCAATTCTTGCGGTGACTGCGGTTCAATTCAAGTTCCGCCGCAAAAAGGTATAGGGGGGTGGATCATTTGAAAACAAGAAAGAAAACAGAACGGATCATACTTGTACTTTTGGCATCCATATGGGGATTTGTATGTCTCTTTCCTGTGTGGGTTCTCTTTAGCGGAACGTTTTCCCTGGACAGCAATAATCTGACCCGTACCTTTTTTCCTAATTCCTTAGCAAATGGAATTTTAAAATGTAAGGAGGCTCTGGTGACGATCGATATTGCTACAGCAACGATCCACACCTTCATTTACACCGGAATAACCGTAGCCGGAATCCTGATTATCAGCTCCTTGGCGGCCTATGAGTTTACCTTTTACCGTTTTCCGCTGAAAAAGCTGCTTTTTGGCCTGATGATGGTCAGCATGATGCTGCCTCAGGTGCTGTATATCATTCCGCTGTATCGCCTGGTATTCGGAATGGGACTTTCTGATACCTTCCGGGGAATCTCATTTCCCATGATGGTATCTGCCCTATCTGTCTTTATCATGATGCAGTTTTTGGAGGATCTACCTCTATCATTTATTGAATCAGCCAGAATTGATGGAGCCGGTCATTTTCAGATTTACGGAAGGATCGTTTTGCCTCTTATGCGAAATGGAATCCTGACAACCGTTGTTCTGATGTTTATGAAGACCTGGGGGCAATATCTGTGGCCGGCTCTTGTAACAGGACAAAAGATCAAACCCATCAGTGTGACCATTTCTAATATGCTGAATCCAAATTTCTGGGTGGATCCCAGAGTGAAGATCGCAGCCATGCTGATTGCCATGCTGCCGCCCCTGTTGATCTATGTGGTGTTCCAGCGTTACGTGATCGAGGGAATCACCATGTCAGGTGTAAAAGGATAATTTGCTTTATCAATGCCAGTATGTTCAGATTGATTTGAGGAGGAGAAAAATGGAAGAATATGTAATTTCAAAAGAAGATCTTCGGAAATGGTGCTCAGTACCAGTGGATGAGCTGGCTTCCCATCCGGAACGGAAAATGGAATTAATGATGGGAGAGGAGAAAGGGCCTCTTTTGGAAGAAATAGGAAATATGATCACGGATGAAGTCATAGATCATAACCGGGAAGGGAAAAAGACTGTATGGATCCTGCCAGGAGGTATTGGAGGGGTGTATGATGTATTTATCCGACGGGTCAATAAGGAGCGGATCAGCTTAAAGAACCTTTATATCTTCCATGTGGATCAGTGGCTGGACTGGGAATACCGCCTGTTTCCTGTGACGAATCTGCGCTTCAGCATGAGGGGAAAAATGACCCAGAGCTTTTATGCCAAAATCGATCCAGAGTTAAATGTGCCGGAGGATCAGAGATTTTTTCCGGATCCGGCCAATCCTGATCTGATCGATCAGAAGATCGAGGAGCTGGGGGGCGTTGATACGATCTTGGGAGGGGTAGGCTGCAAGGGTCTGGTAGGCTGGAATGAAAGGCCTATTTCCAATGTACATCATATTACTCTGGAACAGTATGCAAACTCAAAAACACGTCCAGTGCATATTACGGACGAGACGATCATCGCCTATGCGGAGCGGGAATTTGGCGGCTGCTATGAGGCCCTTCCTCCCAATGGGATTACCATTGGAATGAAGTCTATGCTGACAGCAAAGAAAGCAATTTTTATTGTCATGACTGGCTCCTGGAAAGAAACTGTGGTACGTGTAGCTTTATTTAGCGAGCCCACAGTCGAGTATCCGGTCACTCTGTTCCCGAAATATGTGCCTCATTGCATTATGTGCTGCGACCGAAAGACAGCGGATCATGTGGTATCAAGAAAATATCAGGATTCCCCGATTCTTCGGTAAATGGTGTCAAGAGGTAAATGAACGATAAAAGGAGCGGATAAAGTATGGAAAAGATGCCACAGGTAATTGTAGCTTATTCTCATAACGTATCCCAGGCAGTGCGGGTCCACAGGCTTCCTAAGCCGGGGGAAACCATACGGGCGCTAAAGGCCAGTGCTGGAATGGACGGCGGAAAAGGAACAAATACAGCGGTCGCTGCTGCCAGAACGGGAGCTAGTGTGGCTATGGTGGCCCATGTAAAGGGTGGAGATTGGTATATAAAGGGAAAGCAGGTGTTGGAGGAAGCCGGGATTGATGATACCTATGTGGTGCTGGGAGAGGGGATCAAGGACGCTTCCGGGGTTGTGCTCATTGATGATCAGGGAAACAATATGATTGTTTTGGGAGCCCATAATGAACAGGCTATTCCGGATGAGGAGATCGACCAGGCGCTAGAGGCGATGAAGGATGCCAGCTACTGTGTTACCGGTTATGAGATCAATGAAAAGAGTGTAAAGCATATTCTAGAAAAAGCCAGGGAACTTGGAATAAAAACAGTTGTAAATCCTTCGCCGATACCAGATTTTGTACCGGATTATTGGGGGAACATAGACCTTTTGGTACTCAATGAGGTGGAGATCCTGCGGATGCTGGATCTGGCAGGCTCTGATTATGAGGAAGGGAACTGGGAAGACTGTGCCAGAAAGCTGAGAGCAGCTTATGGAGTAGGTGATATTGTCATTACTCTGGGAGAAAATGGATTCTTTTCCCTGGAAGGAGAGTGTGCCTCCAGCGCTCCGGGACGTTCTGTGTGCAGCAAGGATACAACAGGGGCAGGAGATGGATTTTTAGGTTCCATGACAGCCAGATTAGCTATGGGAGACAGCCTGTATGAGGCGTGTCTGTATGCCAATGGTTATTGTTCTATTTCGGTACAAAGAGATGGAACCATCAGCAGCTACCCTACTGCAAAAGAGGCAGAGGAAATTCTGGGACGTAAGGATATGTACGATTATATTTTGGAATCCTCTGAGGCAGTTCGCAGGATTGTCCGCAATCAGGATGCCATTCTTGACGAAGCCGTAGAGTATTGCAGCCAGAAGGCGGTCGAGCAGATTTATCTTTTGGGTTCTGGAACCAGCTACCACGCTGCGGTGTCCGCCAAAAGGATGATGGAAGATACCTTGGGAGTGAAGGTATTTGCCATGTATCCTATGGAATTTGTGGACAATGAGCAAGTATTTAATCAACACACCTTGGTCGTTGGCATTTCCCAGGCGGGAAGAAGTACCAGCACCATTGCGGCTTTGGATAAGGCCAGAAACCAGGGATTGCTGACAGCGGCTATCACTGCCCAATTAGAGGCTCCGGTATGCAGCCATGCGGATTGTTCCATACTCTTAGATGTGGGAGAGGAGCTGGCAGGACCAAAGACGAAGGGCTATGAGGGTTCTGTGGCAACATTAGCTCTTTTGGCTTTAAAGCTGGCCTTGAAGGAAGAAAAGATCGGGCTGAGCCAAAAGAAAGAGCTGGAGGACCGCCTGACCGCAACGGCAGATCAGATACCTGATATTGCAGAAAAAGCGTGGGAGTGGTACAAGGAAAATAAGGAAGACTTTCTGAGATGCCGCCGACTCATTGTGATCGGATGCGATTCCTGCATGGGAGCTATGCTGGAGGGGACATTAAAGATTTTGGAGGCGGCCCGCTACAGTGTTACCGGGTATGAGTTAGAGGAGTTTATGCATGGCATCTACCACGCCATCGACCAGGATACCTATATCCTTTATCTGGGAAACAAGAGCCGGCATCTGGAGCGAATGGCTCGTATGATGAAATATTTTGAGGAAGAACGAGGGGCACACAATTATATGCTGACTTCAGAGGAAGCTCTGCGTTCATCACAGAATTTTGTGTACCTATTTAAGGAGGATCCTTATTTCGCTTCTATGGAATATGTAGTTCCTATGCAGGTTCTTGCGAGAAAAATGTCCATGGATCTTGGGATCGACTGCAATATTCCCAGCGATCCTGAGTTTCACCGGAAGATGGGAAGCTATACCTACTAAAAAGTGTGTTTTTCTGAAATTTTCTTCTATATAACCCTATATTTGAGTGTCAGAAAGGGGACGCCGCTGTAAGCTTGATTGATAAAAAGCTGGCAGCGGCGTTTGTCTTATCCTGCTTCGGAGCTGGTTTGAAATATACAGCAAAGCCACAGGATCATTTAAGTAAAAGTAAAGCCGCGAGAGTATTTAAGCGTACAGCGCCGTCAGGTTTTTGAGGATCTCCACGATCGTTTCCATGGACTGGACGGATACAAATTCGTGGCGTCCATGGCCATTCTGGCCTCCGGTACACAGGTTGGGACAGGGAAGCCCCATATAGGACAGCCGGGCGCCGTCTGTACCGCCGCGGATAGGTTCTACAATAGGGGTAACGCCGGCCTGTTCCATGGCAGTGAATACATGATCGATCATTTCCTGGTGGTCTTTTACCTTATCGTACATGTTCAGATAACTTTCTGTGATCTGGATTTCTACCGTTTGATCACCGTACTTTTTGTTCAGATAGGCGGCGGCCTCCTTCATCATTTCCTGGCGTTTTAAGAATTTGCCGTAATCATGATCCCGGATCAGGTATTTCATTACTGCGGTTTCCGTACACCCGTTAAAGCGGTCCAGATGGAAGAAACCTTCCCGTCCTTCTGTGCAGGCAGGGGTCTCGTAGGCCGGAAGAAGGGACTGGTATTCCATAGCCATGAGAATGGCATTTTTCAATACGCCCTTGGCAGAGCCTGTATGGGCAGTGACACCGTGAACGGTAACGACAGCTCCAGCCGCATTGAAGTTTTCATAGGAAAATTCGCCTAAGATGCCGCCGTCAATGGTGTATCCATAGGCGGCTCCCAGTTTTTCTACATTTACATGGTCTGCTCCGCGGCCGATCTCCTCGTCTGGGGTAAACAGGATGCTGAGAGCTGGATGGGGGTGTTCCGGATGTTCCTTCAGATAAGCTGCCAGGGTCATGATCTCTGCCACGCCGGCCTTGTCGTCGGCGCCCAGAAGGGTAGTTCCGTCTGTGACGATCAGATCCTGTCCCACAAAAGAGGAGAGGGAAGGATAATCCTTTACACGAGTGACGATCTGCAGGGCTTCATTGAGAACAATGTCTTTGCCGTCATATTCTTTGATGATCCTGGGCTTTATATTGGCTCCGGACATGTCCATGGCCGTGTCCATGTGGGCGATCAGGGCTAAACCGGGCTTAGTGCAGCCCTCAGAAGCAGGGATATGGCCATAGACGCATCCGTACTCGTCCAAAACGGCATCCTCCACACCCAGCTCCAATAACTCTTTTGTGAGATATTCAGCCAGTTTTAACTGCTTGGAAGTAGAGGGGATCTGGGCGCTGTCAGCGTCTGATTGGGTGTCAAAGCTTACATAGGTGAGAAAACGTTCTGTTACATTCATAATGTGCCTCCTTAAAGTGATATACATTGGATCTGACCGCGATGGGCAAATCCAAAGGAAATATAGAAAAGGCTGCCATGTAAAAATGACAGCCTGCTTCTGCATTGCCAATATGTAGGGATCAACTGCAAATGTTTTATTTTCTTTGATCCTATTTCTTTTTGTAGAAGTGCAGGTGGCAGCAGCCGTCTCCTGCGGCGATGGTCTTTTCGATATCCAGCGTTAAGCCCATCTGGTCAGCGATGCCTCTGTCTCCGTCCATAGCCATATCGCAGAGCAGCTCTAATTCCTTGCCTTCATAACCCAGCTTTTCCCAGGCCTGAACAAGGGGACATTGATGAAATTCTGCTACCAGATCATCATGCGTAGCCTCTAACACATCGATCTCCATGTTTTTAGCACCCTGGCCGCTGAAAAATGCCTTGCCGAAATCAGCTGCGCTCTCAGGATCCGCACACTGAGGTTTATACAGGGTATCGCCGTGGATATGGCCGCACTTGCGGATCGCTTCACGGCACATTTTCTCTGCATCAGCGCCCTGTGCCTTGGCCTGCTCATAGAGAAGGGCCATCCAGGTAGCTCTGTGCTCAACTGCCCCGCGGCATGCCATGGTCGCTGCATCAGTAAATTTTGGTTCGTTGTGTTTGATAGACATAGTTCATTCTCCTTTAATAAGATCCTTTGACCGCTTTGTTTTATATAACAATCATCATTCTGATCCTATTTCAGGTGCGCAGGAATAACTGTCCCTATTAAAGCACGTAAAAGAAAAATAGTCAATACTTTTTATAAAAGAAAGGCTATTTTGGAAGTTTTGTTAAATTAAAAACAAGAAACTGTGCACTAAAGACAAAAAATAAGAATATTTTCATGTTTCTATTGACATTTTTCCAAAAGCTGATATTATCAGTAATATAACAATAATGTTCTTAGACTTTTCAGGCGCGCAGGCCACTAAACCTAAGAAGCATCACGGAAATATGGAGGTCGATAAACAACATGCTTAAGTACATTTTAAAACGTTTGTTGGTAGCGATTCCCACCTTCTTTGGAATAACCGTACTTGTCTATCTGATCTCAGAGATGGCTCCCGGAAGCCCTTTGGAGATGCTCATGGCTGATCCCATGGCGACCAAAGAGAGTATGGAAGCACTAAAGGAACAGATGGGATTGAACGATCCGGCGATCGTGCAGTATTTCAGATGGCTGGGAGCTTTGCTCCAAGGCAATCTTGGGATCTCATACCGGAACAGTCTCCCTGTTCTGGGACAGGTATTGGAGAAGCTGGGACCTACCCTGATACTTACGCTGTCCTCTACTGCCTTGTCCATTCTGATCGCAGTTCCGCTGGGGATTATGTCAGCATACAAGCCATATTCTCCATGGGATTACATATCATCTGGTTTTGCCTTTGTAGGAGCATCTACGCCGACCTTTTTTACCGGCCTTGTGATGATCTACATTTTTGCAGTAAAGCTTCAGATCCTTCCCATGGGCGGCATGTACGATGCGGGAGTCCATACCGCTGCCTCAGCAGCTGTCCATCTGGTTCTGCCCTGTCTGGTACTTACCGTATTTAATATTGGAAGTATTCTGCGGCAGACACGAGGAAGCATGATGGAGGTATTCAGTGAAGACTACATCCGGACAGCAAGGGCGAAAGGACTGACGGAGCCGAGAGTGGTCATTATCCACGGACTGCGCAATGCTCTGATCCCGGTAGTCACTGTTCTCAGCACCATGATCCCATTTATGTTCGGCGGAGCAGTGGTAGCAGAGCAGGTGTTCAGCTGGCCGGGATTGGGAAGCCTGATGGTACAGTCCATCAACGCCAGGGATTACCCTATGATCATGGGGATCACTGTTGTGATCGCAGCAGCAGTGCTGATCGGAAATGTCCTTACGGATATTGCTTACAGCCTGCTTGACCCGAAGATAAGAGAGAGCCGTTAGGAGGTAAGATGATGTCAGAGACAACAGAGATAAAGAAAGACTCGTATTATCGGGACGTGCTCAAAAAATTCAAGGCTCATAAGCTGGCCATGCTGGGACTGGGGATCCTTCTTTTGGAGGTTCTTCTGGTAGTGATCCTTCCTATGGTGATGAAGCTGGATCCCTATACTTCCGATATTTTGGCCTTCAGTGCAAAACCAGGCCCAGGGCATATTTTAGGAACAGACGATACGGGGCGGGATGTGTTCGCCAGGCTGATCTACGGAGGACGTATCTCCCTTCTGGTAGGACTTCTCTCCGCTATTATCAGTCTCCTCATCGGTGTTCCTCTGGGACTGATCGCAGGATATTACAAAGGGATATGGGAGACCATCGTCATGAGAGCGGCTGATATTTTTATGTCGTTCCCGTCCATGATCCTGGTGTTGGTTCTTGTTTCCGTTATTGGGCCATCTGTGTGGACCGTTACTCTGGTAATCGGTATCTTAGGATGGACCGATTTTGCAAAGCTGATCTACGGAAATGTTCTTTCTGTCCGGGAAAAAGAATATGTGGAGTCTGCGAAGGCTGTTGGAACAAAGGATTTGCCCCTTTTGCTGAAATATGTGATCCCCAATGCCTTTGCACCGATCCTGATCAACTTTACGTTCCGTACTGCCCAGGCCATTATCCAGGAATCTGCCTTGAGCTTCCTGGGAATGGGTGTTCAGCCGCCGGAGGCCTCCTGGGGAAATATCCTTTATGCGGCCCAGTCTATTACGGTTCTGTCATCCAGGCCATGGCTGTGGGTTCCGCCGGGGATCCTGCTGGTTCTCACTGTTTCCAGCATCAACTTTGTGGGAGACGGTATTCGGGATGCTCTGGATTCCAGAACAAAGATCAAGAAGTAAAAGAGTCTCATTTATCCGAAAATATCCATAGTTATCATATTTTATAAAAATTTATATAAGGAAATAAGGAATAGGAGGAAAATGATTATGAAACGAAATTTTGCAAGACTCGTAGCTGCATCCATGGCATGTGTCATGATGCTGACTGCCTGCGGCGGCGGTGCTGCATCCACAGGCGGTTCTGCAGAGGCAGGAGCAGCAGGAAGCGCTGCCTCCACCGAGGGAGCTAAGACAGATGCCAAAGCTTCCGGCACAGGAGAGAAGGTAGTGACCATCGCCCAGACCGGTGACTGGGATACCTTCATGGTAATGAATACCACCAATGCAGGTGCAGACAATGTAAACGAGCTGATGTTTGACCGCCTTATGGTGATCAATACAGACAGTACCTTCGAGCCAAGGCTGGCTTCCTCCTGGGAGACCAACGAGGCTCAGGACAAGATTATCTATCATCTGAACGAGAATGCAAAGTGGCATGACGGAGAGCCTGTTACCGCAGAAGATGTTGTGTACTCCGCCCAGGTAGCTTCTTCTTCCGAGTACAACTATCTGCGCCGTATCCGCATGCAGTATTTTGCAGGAACCGATGACACTGGATGCGAGACTGCTCCTGACAGCATCGAGGTAAAGGCGTTAGACGAGCATACCGTTGAGTTTACCTTAAAGGCTCCAATGGATCCTTCCATCATTTATGCAATGGTAAACCGTGACTTCTTCATTATTCCAAAGCATCTTCTGTCCGGAATTTCGGATGCAGACCTGGTAAACGATGCATTCTGGCAGAAGCCCATCGGCTCCGGCCCATGTATCTTTGAGAGCACAGAGTCCGGTGTTTCTGTAGAGTTTAAGGCAAACAAGGACTTCTATCTGGGAGCTCCTGATTTTGACCGTCTGGTATTTAAGAAGGTACAGTCCTCTAACCTGTTGTCCGGTCTGATGAGCGGAGAGATCGATGCCCTGTCCGGCAACACTCAGCTTCCATTAGCTGACTGGGAAGCTGCAAACAATACTCCAGGTGTAGTAGCTCAGTCTGTTCCTACCTTTGCTTATCAGTATATGGCAATGAACACCTCCAGAGATTATATGACTGAGGATATCCGTCATGCTATCAGCCTTGCCATCAACCGTCAGGTGATCGTAGATCAGCTTCTCCAGGGCCAGGGCCGTATTGCTATCGGACCTCTGCCGGATGACCACAAATACCGTGACCAGAGCATTCAGCCTGAGTACAATCCTGACAAGGCAAAAGAGATGGTAGAGGCAGCCGGATGGGATGGCAGCAGAGAGCTTCAGGTGCTTGTATCTACCGGAAACGAAGTTCGTGAGAAATCCGCAATCCTGATCCAGCAGGATCTCCAGAAGATCGGCATTAAGACAAAGATCCAGACACTTGACTTCCCAACCCTTCTGACCAATGCAAGAAACGGCGAGTATGACCTTTGCTTCATCGGTTCCGCAGGAAGTGTAGATCCATCTGAGTCTGTTCCAAACGTAACTGCAGGCTACATGAACAACTTTACACAGCTGACAGATCCTACTTTAGGACAGGTTGGAGAGTCCGGTGCAAAGGAGATCACCTTTGAGGCACGTAAGGAGATCTACGACCAGTATCAGCAAGAGCTGTTTAAGCAGATGCCAATGGCATTCCTGTATTTCACCAACGATCTGTTTGCTCACAGCGACAAGCTGGAAAATGTACGTGAAGGCGCTATTGATTACAATATCAACAAAACCGTGTGGACCTGGAAGGTAAATAAGTAATCAGACAGGACGTCCATAGGAAAAGCGAGGTATATAAATGTCTGAAAATTTGATTGAAGTAAAAAAGCTGGTGACCCAGTTTTCTGGAAAAAATGGGACAGTCACTGCGGTAGACGGTGTATCCTTTGCCATAAAAAAGGGTGAGACCCTGGGAATCGTAGGAGAGTCCGGCTGCGGCAAATCAGTGACCAGTATGTCAATTTTGAGGCTGATTCCTCCGCAGTCCGGTAAGATCGCATCCGGTGAGATCCTGTTCAAGGGCCAAGACCTTACAAAATTAAGCAATAAGGAGATACGCCATATCCGGGGCAATGAAATTGCCATGATATTCCAGGATTCCATGACAGGACTGAACCCGGTCATGACCATCGGAAAACAGCTGGTGGAAACGATAACCGCGCACAGTAAGATGGATAAGAAAGAAGCATGGGAGAGGGCAGAGGAGATGCTGCGCAAGGTGGGCATCCCCTCCCCGGCCCAGCGCCTGAAGGAATTTCCCCATCAGCTGTCCGGCGGTATGAGACAGCGCGTGATGATCGCCATGGCCCTTTCCTGCAATGCTTCCCTGTTCATTGCCGATGAGCCCACTACCGCCCTTGACGTGACCATTCAGGCCCAGATCCTGGAGCTGATGAGGGAATTGAAGGAAAAGGATAATAAGTCCATTATGCTCATTACCCACGATATGGGTGTTGTGGCAGAAATGGCAGATGACGTTATGGTCATGTATGCAGGAAAGGAAATGGAGTATGGGGATGTAAAGAGTATTTTTAAGAATCCCCTTCATCCCTACACCAAGGGACTGCTCAAGTCCATTCCGCGACTGGATCAGGATTCGTCTGAGCGTCTCTTTAATATTCCCGGCTCTGTTCCGGATCTTGCCGATATGCCGAAAGGATGCCGGTTCTGCACACGATGCAGCGAAGCCACAGAAAAGTGCCGGATGGAGGAGCCAGGGCTCTATCAGGTGGGAGAGCAGAAGGTACGCTGCTGGAAATACGCGCCGGAGGGAGGGTTAAGCCATGACGGAGAATAAAAACGTATTAGTAGAAGTAAAAGACATAAAAAAAGAATTTGTCACGGCAAAGACCTTTACTGGAAAGCCGATGAAGATCGTCCACGCGGTGGGCAACGTCAATCTGACGATCTATGAGGGAGAGACCATTGGCGTGGTGGGAGAGTCCGGATGCGGAAAATCTACCTTGGGCCGTTCCATCTTACGGCTGATCGATCCTACCTCAGGCCAGATCCTATACCGGGGAGAGGATATTACTTCCTATAATAAAGAACAGATGCGTCAGATGAGAAAAAAGATGCAGCTGATCTTCCAGGATCCTTATGCTTCATTGAATCCGAGGATGACCGTGCTGGAGCTGATCAAAGCGCCTCTTGATGCATTTAATATAGGAAGCAATGCAGAACGGATCCAGAAGGTAAAAGAGATTATGGAGTTAGTAGGCATGCCGGAGAACATGATGAACCGGTATCCCCATGAGTTTTCCGGCGGCCAGAGGCAGAGGATTGTGATCGCAAGGGCTTTGGTTCTGGATCCTGAATTTGTAGTCTGCGATGAGCCGGTATCTGCGCTGGACGTATCCGTCCGTGCCCAGGTGCTGAACCTGATCCAGGATCTGCAGAAAACAAAAAAACTGACCTATCTGTTCATCTCCCACGATCTGAGCGTGGTCAAATACGTGTCAGACCGTATTGCAGTTATGTATCTGGGAAGGATTGTGGAGATCGCAGAGAAAAAGGAGCTTTACGATCATCCGCAGCATCCTTACACAAAGGCGCTGCTGTCCGCAATCCCCATTCCCGATGTGGACAATCAGATGAAACGGGAGATCCTTACGGGAGACGTGCCAAGCCCCTTAAATCCGCCGGCAGGCTGTTATTTCCATACCCGGTGCAAATATGCTACGGAGCGCTGCTCCAAGGAGTGTCCCAAGCTTCATGACGTGGGAGGCGGCCATATGGTAGCCTGCCATTTATGCGAGTAAATAAGGAGGAGATCAGGATGTTTAAACCGGACAGCCATTTGATGCAGGAGATCGATCAGTGGATCGAGGCTAATAAAGAAGCATTTGTAAAGGATTTGAACCGTTTAGTTTCCGTTCCCAGTATTTCTGTCAAGGGAGATGAGAAGTATCCTTTTGGAAAGGACTGCGCCCTTGTTCTTGATGAGGCCAGCCAGCTGGCTGAAACATATGGCTTTCATGTGGAAAATCATGAATACCGCTGCGGAAGCCTTCGTGTAAAGGGAACGGGTGAAGCGCGAAAGACCATCGGAATGTATGCACATCTGGATGTGGTTCCCTTAGGAGAGGACTGGCATTATCCGCCGTTAGAGTGTACCAAAAAAGACGGCTTTCTCATCGGAAGGGGCGTAGGTGACAATAAGGGACCGGCAATCTGTTCCCTGTATGCCCTTCGTTTTCTGAAGGAAAAGAACATCGATCTGAAAAATGACGTACTCTTATATCTGGGCCTGTCTGAGGAGACAGGAATGGAGGATATTGAGTATTTCTGCAAAACCCAGAAGGTTCCTGACTTTAACCTGGTAGTGGATACCAATTTCCCGGTATGCTATGGTGAAAAAGGGCTTATGCGGTCAGCCGTCAGCCGTCCCGTGGAAGGAAATCTTGTTTCTTTTGAAGCGGGAAGCGTAGTGAATGTGATCCCGGCGAAGGCGGAAGCAAAGCTGTCAGAAGTCTCTCTGGAACAGGTACAGGCGGCTTTGGAAGGCATGGAAGACGTGTCTGCTGAGGCGGAGGGGGATCTTGTAAAGATCACTGCCAGAGGAATTTCCCGCCATGCTGCTTTCCCGGAGGGGTCACGCAACGCAGTCCATGTGCTGGCAAAAGCCTTGAGCGTGTCTGGCCTTGTGACAGGGACGGCAAAAGAGGCGGTTCAGGCAGTGGAGCATATGACAGCGGACTCTTATGGGGAGGGATGCGGTATCCCCTTTGAGGATAAAGAATCGGGAAAGCTGACCTGTGTGGGAAGTGTGGTGCGTCTGGAGGAAGGCTGTCTTACGGTTTCCTTTGATACCCGCTATCCTGTGACCGTAGAGGGAGATAGG
>CABQJX010000024.1 GCA_902464595.1 uncultured Lachnoclostridium sp.
TCGGGACATTTTCAAAAACGCTTGACACTAGTTTTTCTTGAGTTTTCGTAACAGTTTTCCTCTCAGACAGCCTGTGAACAGATTACTGATAATTCTCCCTCAAATGTAACGGATCCAAAATCAGCCGGGACAATAAAATGCTGGCCCTTTCTAACCGGTATACCGTTGACCGTTCCTTTTCCTTCCAAAATGCTCACATTGGCAAAGCTGTCTCCAAACTCCTCTTTCCAGCTTCCTTTCAGATCTATTTTGTCTACAGAGTAATAATCACAGGCGACAAGGTGCATTTTTCTACCGCTTTCTGTCTCCCTGACCACCTTCGGCTTCTCCTCTTTTGACTCCTCATAGGGAGCCTGGATCACTTCCATGCTCTCCTTGATATGAAGGGGCCTCGGTTTTCCATCAGACAGGCGGTCATAATCGTAGACGCGGTATGTAATATCGCTGCTCTGCTGCGTCTCCAGCACCAGCGTCCCTCCCTTAATGGCATGGAGACAGCCAGGATTGATCTGGAAAAAATCCCCTTTCTTTACGGGGATCTCCCGAATAAATTCCTTCCATCTCTTTTCCTGTATCATCTGCCTCATCTCTTCCTGATCCTTTGCATGATGGCCAATAACAATGGCAGCATTTGGATCACAGTCAAGAATATACCAGCATTCCGTCTTTCCCAGGGAACCATTTTCATGTTCCATGGCATATTTATTATCCGGGTGAACCTGGATACTCAGATCCGCTTTTGCGTCAATGATCTTAACGAGAAGGGGAAACTGGGAATAATGGGAGGCCTTTCCGAAAAGATGAGGCTCCTCATTCCAGAGGGCGCTCAGGCTCTTTCCCTTCCAAGTCCCGGAACCAATCACACAGTCCCCGTTTTTGTGGGCGCTGATCGCCCAACACTCACCGGTATGGCTGCTGGGGATCGAGTAGCCGAACTGATCCCTCAAACGCTCCCCTCCCCAGATAGCCTCCTTAAAAATTGGTTGTATAAACAACAATTCTTTTTCTTTCTTCTGTTCCTCTCCCATGGTTTCCTCCTTACTATATGCCGGTATCTATTTCTCCTTTCATCATACCCGCCTTGCATCGAATGTCAAGGGATTTTTTTCCATTTCTCCTGCTTCCAGCTCCTCCTCGATCCGCAGAAGCTGATTGTACTTCGCCACCCGTTCGGAACGGCAGGGAGCTCCTGTCTTGATCTGTCCCGCATTGACCGCCACAGCGAGATCTGCAATCATGGGATCCTCTGTCTCCCCTGACCGATGGGACAGGACAATGCCAAATCCAGCTCTTTTTGCTGTCTCAATCGCCTCAAAACTTTCTGTAAGCGTACCGATCTGATTGACCTTTACTAAAACAGCATTTCCAGCCTGCCTTCTGATCCCTTTTAACAGGCGGCTGGTATTGGTCACAAACAGATCGTCTCCCACCAGCTGGAGCTTTTCTCCTAATTCTCTGGTAAGGAGATTCCAGCCTTCCCAGTCCTCCTCCTGAAGCCCATCCTCAATGGAACAAATAGGGAAGGCAGCAGCCAGCCTTTTGTAGTATTCCACCATCTCGCCGGTGTCTCTTATTACCTGTTTTCCTGCCATTTTGCCCTCGCCGGGAAATACATATGCCCCCAGCCCTTTATCATAAAGTTCGCTGGCAGCCGCATCAATGGCAAGCTTTATATCTTCCCCTGGCCTAAACCCGCTTTTTTCTATGGCCTTTACCAGAAATTCCAGTGTTTCCTCCCCATTCTTCAGATCCGGGGCAAATCCCCCTTCATCCCCCACTCCGGTTGCATATCCCTTTTCCTTTAAAAGCTCTCTCAGAGTATGGTAAACCTCTGCTCCCATCCGAAGCTTCTCAGAAAAGGAACAGTCTCCCTGGGGCATGATCATAAATTCCTGAAGATCTACGGTATTGTCTGCATGCTTTCCTCCATTTAAAATATTCATCATGGGAGTAGGAAGGATGCAGGCGTGGACGCCTCCTAAATAGCGGTACAAGGGCATATGAAGCCCATTCGCTGCCGCCCTTGCCGCTGCCATGGATACTGCCAATACTGCATTGGCTCCCAGTTTTCCTTTATTTTCTGTCCCATCTGCTTCCCGAAGCAGGCGGTCAATGCGTCTCTGATCCGAAGCATCTTCAAACAGCACTGCCTCCCCAAGGATCTCATTTACATGCTCCACTGCCCTCTGTACGCCCTGTCCTCTGTATCGGTCCCCGCCGTCCCGAAGCTCCGCTGCCTCGAAGGTTCCGGTGGAGGCCCCAGACGGGACAGAGGCCCTTCCAACTGCTCCTCCCACAAGATATACCTCCGCCTCCACGGTAGGATTTCCCCTGGAATCCAGGATCTCCCTCCCCCTTACCTCCTCGATCTCCATCTCTCTTTCCATAAAAAAATGACCTCCTCCTATCAATTGCACACAACATGCGGTTACACTGCATACGGTACTGCTGATATAAGGATAGCCATTTTTTCTTAATGTTATGCTGTCATTTGTCAGTAAAGAAGATATGGGTGACAGGAAATCTTCATTTTCTGTACCCTTGCAGGTAATGCGGATCAGAGTAAGGCTGCTCCGTCTGCTCCCACGTTTACTCCGTCTGGAGTGACCGTGGACACGAGCATTGCACCGGAAGCATCACAGTAATACATCTTCCCCTCCCAGGAAATCCAGCCGGTCTTCATGTATCCTTCCTGGTCAAAGAAATACCATTTTCCCCTGATATACTGCCAGTTATTGGCTGTATAGGAGCCGTCACTGTTCTGATACCACCAGCCCCTAGCGTCTTGTTTCCACTGGCCGCTCATGCGCAGCAGATCTTCCTCTGTAACTTCCATATAAGGGGATTCCTGCCAATCGCCGCCATTCCCCCCATGATCTACTGCTTTTACTTTAAAATAATAGCTTCCGGTTCTGGAAAATTTTCCCGAAAAATCAAAGCTGTTTTCTTTTACCGTGTAGGTAGCTCCAATACCATCCTCCTCGGCCTGGTTTCCCCTGCGGCACAGACGGACTTTGTAAATCCTTGCCAGATCCTTGTGATCCCAGTGGGCGATGCCATTGTCTTCATCCCACATAAGGCCATTTACATCCAGATCCTCGTCATCTTCATCTAATTTTTCCAGCTTCACAACCAAAACCATTTCTTCCCTGTCATTCTTAGCAGAACTGGAAACATATTTCACTTCATCTCCCGAAAAAGAAAAAGCGCTTTTACCTGACTTTTTAAAATAATAATCACTGTCCGCAGACAGCCATATCTCAACCTTAGGGCGTTCTCCTCCTACCCAGTAATCGCCTTCATTGATGATATCCACACTGTCAATGGAACACTCTCCGTCCTCCAGGCTTACATCCACCGTCCCACCGGCCTCTCCTGCCTGAATATCCGACGAAAAATTCAAATGGATCTTTCCCACCGGAGTCCGTTCTTCTTTGCCAAACACAGTCATGGTCATCATGCAGGCAAATGCCAGCACTGCTCCCGCAAATAATCCCCATCTTTTCTGTTTTCTCATCCTGCACCCCTCCTTTTGTCTCACAGCCGGTTCTTCCCATTCTTCTATAGATCCGGCCCCGATTATAAAAAATGCCGTCCCACAAGGGACACAGCGAAAAATAGAACTGCACAGACCAAATTAGCTGCCAGGCAGCAGGCAGCCCGTTCCCTCTCGTCCAACTCTCCAAAGGATACGATATGCTCATCTGCAAAATCCACAATATCCGTAAATCCCTTGACAGCAGGCTTCTTTTTCTCTCTCTCCTCAAACATGTGATGGATCTTCACCCCATCCAGCCTGAGATAAGAAAACCATCCAAAACCCAGAAAACAGATCCCTGTCACCAGGCATCCGTCTCTTAAAAGAGAGAGCCTCCCGGCCCCATTAGCCCACCGATCCCACAAAAGCAGGATAGTGAGGGCCAGGGCGGCTCTCGCAATACATTTATATAACACAGGCCGTATCATATACGGCTTCCAGACTGAAAACAGCTGTTTCATGAGCGGCTTCCTTCAATCTCCTTCCGATACCCTTCCAGCTCTCTCTGGTTTCCATAGACAAAGTGGCCAGGCAGGATCTCCTCCCACACAGGGCCATCCACAGAATAATCATGGATAGAAGGATCATAGACTAAAAGCTCCTTTTTCTTCTCCAGCTCAGGATCCGGAATCGGAACTGCTGACAAAAGAGCCTTGGTATATGGATGGAGAGGATGCAAAAACAATTCCTCTGCCTCCGCCAGCTCTACGATCCTCCCCTTGTGGATCACGGCGATCCGGTCAGAAATAAAGCGCACAACGGAAAGGTCATGGGCGATAAACAGATAGGTTAAGCCCCTTGTCTGCTTCAAATGATTTAAAAGGTTAAGAACCTGGGCCCGTATGGATACGTCCAGGGCAGAAATCGGCTCATCAGCCACTACAAATTCCGGTTCCATGATCAAAGCCCTGGCAATACCAATTCTCTGGCGCTGTCCGCCGGAAAATTCATGAGGGAAACGGGAAGCAAACTCAGGCAAAAGGCCGACCTCCCGCAGCGCCCGTTCTACCTTCTGCTTTCTCTCATTCTCATCCTTGTACAGATGGAAATTAATCAAGCCCTCTGAGACGATATAATCTACCTTGGCTCTCTCATTCAGAGAAGCCATCGGATCCTGGAAGATCATCTGGCAGGATTTGACCACCTGCCGATCCAAAGATTTCGGGATCTTTCCGCTGATCCTCTGTCCCCGGTAAAGGATCTCACCTCCGGACACAGGATTGATCCTGGTGATGGCCCTTCCTATGGTTGTTTTTCCGGAACCAGACTCTCCCACCAGCGAAAAAGTCTCACCCTTATAAATATCAAAATTCACATGATCTACTGCCACGAATTTCCTTTTTCCGCTTCCAAAGGTAATCTGCAGATCCTTGATCTCAATCAGTTTTTCTCTCTCTGCCATTGCATCTTACCCTCTTTCCTTCATTTTTTCCCGAAGCTTGCGGATGGAATCCGGCTGAGCGATCTTGGGTGCTCTTGGATCCAGATACCAGGTCTTAGCGCTATGGGTCGGGGTCACCTCAAAGAACGGAGGCTCCTCCTCAAAATCAATGGCCAGCGCCTGACGGTTTCGGGGAGCAAAGGCATCGCCCTTGATCTCATTAAACAAGTTTGGCGGCGTTCCCTCTATCGTAGGCAGCTCCTCCCCTTTTTCGCCCAGCTGGGGCAGGGAGGATAAAAGGGCCCATGTGTAAGGATGCCATGCATCATAAAAAATCTCATCTGCCATTCCGTACTCCACGATCTGCCCTGCATACATCACAGCTACCCGGTCTGCCACATTGGCAACGACACCCAGATCGTGGGTGATGTAAATAACTGTCATGTTTAACTCTCTTTGAAGATCCCGGATCAGATTTAATATCTGAGCCTGAATCGTCACGTCAAGAGCCGTTGTTGGCTCATCACAGATCAGGATCTGCGGCCGGCAGGCCACTGCAATGGCGATCACCACACGCTGCCGCATACCGCCGGAAAACTCATGAGGGTACTGGTTGTATCTCCGCTTTGCATCCGGTATCCCTACCTTTTCCAGCATCTCCAGAGCCAGCTTTTTGGCCTCCGGCCCTTTGATCCCCTGATTTAACTCAATACTCTCCTCGATCTGTCTTCCGATCTTCTTGAGCGGGTTCAGGGAAGTCATGGGATCCTGCATGACCATGGAGATCTTCTTTCCGCGAATGGTCATCCATTCCTTTTCTGTTTTATATTTTGCCAGATTCTTCCCTTCAAAAAGGATGGAGCCTCCGGTCACGCTTCCATTGGCGTCCAGCATTCCCAGGAAGGATTTGGTAAACACTGATTTTCCGGAACCGGATTCTCCCACAATAGCCAGCGTTTCCCCCTGGTACAGATCCAGAGAGCATCGCCGGATCGCGTTCAGGCGCTTTCCTCTCAGGCTGAAGCAGATCTCCACATCCTTAGCGGACAAGATCGGTTCTTTTTCCATATTTGCCATAAATATCTCCTCCGTTCTACACATGGTTTCTTGGATCCGCTGCATCTGAGAAGGCATTTCCCACCAGATAGAAGGTGATAGTGATCAGAGATACGATCACCGCCGGGAAGATCAGCAGATACGGATACTGGAGGAAATAGTTGCGGGCATTTCTCAAAAGAATACCTAAAGACGGAGTATTCACATCAAGTCCCAGTCCCAGATAAGACAGGGTGGATTCCAGAGCAATGGTCTGAGGGATCGACAGAGCCAGACGCAGGATCACCACACTGATCAGGTATGGGAAAATATTCTTGGTCAGAATCCGCCAAACCGGAGTTCCCAGACAGCGTGAAGCCAGGTTATACTCCCGATCCCGATACATTAACACCAGGTTCCTCACATTCCTTGCCATTACCAGCCACCCGAAGGCGATCATAGCTAAGGCCATGTTGCGGAAACTCTGTCCGAACAGAAGGGCAGCCAGCGTCATGTAAATGATAATGGGGATATTGTTAATAATATTGTAAATTTCTGTAAAAACTCGATCCAAACTGCGGACATAGCCCCAGATACAGCCGATCACTACTCCAATCACACATTCTCCTGCTGCCACGATCAAAGCCAGCTTAATGGAAATCTGAGCAGCGTACCATACCTGACACCAATAATCCCGCCCCAGGTTATCTGTACCAAACCAAAACTCATTGTTGGGCTTCGTAAAAGCCAGGGCAGGGTCTCCCATGATCTGGGCGTCTGCAAAATCATATTTTCCAATTTGCAGGGCAATAAAGGAAAAAATCACCAGAGCAAAAAAGATCCCTGCCATAACTACCGCTGATTTTTTCTTGAAAAAATTCTGGAATACGGATTTCCAGTAGGAATAATCGGAGTATCCGATGCGTTCTGCCGCTTCCGCAGAATATTCCACAAATTGGAATTTATCCTTCTGTGCCTCGTTCATCACCGGCTGCCTCCTTTGCCCGTCAATTTAATCCTTGGATCCAATGTCATCATCAATACATCCCCCAGGAATACTCCCAAAACACCCAGTGTTGCATAGATGATCACAAGGGTCTGAACTACATTTAAGTCGTAGCGGGTAATAGCATCCGTCAGCAGAGGGCCCATGCCAGGAACAGAGAAGAACCGCTCCACCAAAAGGGAACCGCTGATCGTCAGCAGAAAAGACGCCGGAATGTACTGAACAAGGGGAACAAAGGCATTTTTCAGAACATGCTTTACCATGATATTCTTAGAAGACATACCCTTGATCTTAGCTAATTTGATATAATCCTTATTCAGCTCATCCACCATATACCGCCTCGTCCACAGCGCATAATGGGCAATGGACGCAAGAGCCAGGCAGACGATAGGCAAAATGCTGGAGCGCTGGGCATTCCTGGTTGAATACAGGGTGGGAAGCCCCAGCATATTAGCCCCAAAGGCCAGCACCAGCGAATAAGATACCAAAGGCGGAACCGCATTGACAAAGATCGTGTAAGCTGTTCCCACATGATCCAGAATACGATCCTTATTTCTTGCCTGGATCACTCCCATCAGCACGCCGATGAATAGGGCGATCACAAGGGCCGTACATCCAAGGCGCATGGATACCGTAAATTTCGTACCGATCACCTTGAGCACATCCGCTCCACTCTGGATTCTTCTGGATGTACCGAAATCAAAGCGCAGAAGCTGCCCGTAAAAACGGGCCAGCTGCTGCTCTACCGGATCCAGCAGCCCCGCTGCCTCCAGCTGTGCGTTTTTTTGCTCCTCGGTCAGCTTCATTACCTGATCTTCTGCGAAATAGTAATCTGTAGGAAGCATGCGCATCAGCAGGAAAACAATGGTGGCTACCACAAAAACTGTGATCAGAGACTGAAGAAGCCTCTTAACTGTGTATTTTACCATAAACTACTTACCCTCTGCTTCTGACTTGAATCCGTTGTACTGCTCTGTGGTGTAAGCTTCAGCGGAAGTCGCCCAGTTCTTATAAGTATAGTTCTGAGCACCGTACATTGCGTTCATCTTCGTGTAATCATTGATCTTGGTCAGCTGCCACTGTATCTCATAGTTCATAGGAATGGTCAGGGCATGATTTAACAGGAATACCTCTGCATCTGCGTATGCCTCATAACGTGCATCCGTGTCCTCATAGATCTCTCCTGCCTTCTCAGCCAGCTCGGAAAATTCCTTATAGGTAGCGATCAGATCCTCGTCTGTAGCGTTGTTGATCCTGGAGTAATTCATGGAATAGTACGCTCCGTCGTATCCATAGCGCTCCTGATCCACAAAGTTGGCCGGATCACCGTAATCGGCTCCCCATCCGTTAATGGTAAAGGAAGCAAGACCTGGCTGTACGACCTCCTTGCTCTGGCTGGAGACAAAGGTCTTGATATTTAAGTTGACATAATCTTCTCCCAGGCACTCTGCAAATGTCTGCTTTAATACAGTTGCTGTATCCAGGGCATTCTGGTCGCCGCCGATGATATAGTAATCGATCTGTACCGGGAAGGTCACGCCCTTGGCTGCCAGTTCTTCCATTGCCTGTTTCTTGTACAGGTCGCCCTTTTCCTTGTCATATCTTCTGCTGGTCTTGCCGTCCGATGCTTCTAATCCCAGCTTCTCCTCCACCTTAGTAACATAGTCTGTTCCGTCAGAGAAGTAAAGAAGACCCTTCATGGTGTAAGCTACGTTTTCACAGTGGAGAGGCTCAATGAAATTGTATCTGGACCAGTAACGGGTGAGATCCAGCCCGTAATACATGGACAGGCGGAATGCCTCATTGGCTACTGCCTTGTTCCAGTTCTCATCTGGCTTTCCGTCTTCCAGTCTCTTGTCATAGTTGAAATGCATCTGGTAGGAATATTTCTTAGGGCGTGTCTCCACCAGGTTGTCGTTCCACTCGTTGTTCTTATCATCATAAACAGTTCTCAGATCTGCCTCAGACAGGTTTACGTTGTCCACCTCTCCGTTCTGCCACAGCTGATACAGCAGGTTAGGATCGATCATGCGGATGGTAACCGTCTCAAACAGCTGGGCATCCTTATCCCAGTAGCTCGGATTGCGGGTGAGAACCTTCTCATTGTTCATAGTAAAGGTAGTCTCAAAGTAAGGGCCGCTGTACCACATATTCTCATTGGTCATTCCCAGCATATTGTCTACTCCCAGCTCATCAACCAGGCCCTGCGCCAGCGGATAAAGGCAGGCAGAGGTTGCCACGGTATCAAAGTAAGGAGCATTCTTTGTACAATGATAGATCAGGGTATAATCATCTGGCGCTTCGATGCCCACCATTTCCAGCATCTTGGAGGTATCCAGAGCCTTCGCCTCTGCCTCAGGAAGCTCCTTTGTATAATTATAGTAATCCTCAGCCCCCTTGATCAGCGCCAGAGGCATGGATGTATTCTGGGAACCATTCTTGTGGAAGTTCAGTACCCACTCAAGGCTGGTGATCCAATCCTGAGATGTACACTGTGCCTTTTCATTTCCGTTAATATCCACCCATTTTACGTCGTCTCTCAGCTTAAAGGTCCAGGTCAAGCCGCCATCCTCAGTCCCCCATTCCTTGGCAACGGCCGGTCTAAGCTGTCCCTTCTCATCTACCTCTAACAGAGGTGAATACAGGTTTGCCAGAACATTAAGATCCTGGGCTTTCTCTGAATTAAGGATAAAGAAGGTCTCCTGCTCCCTCTTTGGCTCCTCGTAGGTCACCAGATCTGTGATCGCAGAGGCGTTTGTATTCTCTGCTCCAGACTCTGACTGGGCAGTGCCTGTTCCTCCTCCCTGGTTTTGTGACCCCTGGCCGCCTCCACATGCTGTTAATACCATAGATGCTGCCATCATGAGAGCAGCTATCTTTGACACGGTCTTTCTCATATCCATTCTCCTTTCTTACTAGAAAAAAAGACAAAGAGCCCAAGGAAACCCTCTGGCCCTTTGTCTTCTGATATTTCATTCTACCACCTAAACGCCCTTTGTGTCAAGCATATGTGGACATCTGTCCGTGGTGTGCGTAATTTTCTGTAACAATCCAGCTATGACGAAGTTTGGATATTTTATACCAGAAACTGCATACATTGAAAATTTTCTTATGGCCTCACCGCAGTTCCATCTGGAAGACGGGAAAAAAGCCAGCTATGATCCATTTCCACGGCCGGATAGCGTGCCGCTGCCTTTTCATCAAACCCCACTCCAATTCCTGGATGATCCGATACATAAGCATATCCATCCTTAACATGCGGACAGCCTGGAAACACTTCCTCCTCCTCTTTTGAAAAGCCGGAAAATTCCTGGATTCCAAAGTTATGGATATTTAGATCCAAATGCATCTGTGCACACATACCAATGGGCGACAAATCATTGGGGCCATGCCATGCTGTGCGGACACCGTAAGCATCACAAAAATGAGCCAGCTTTATAGCCGGAGTCAGTCCCCCAATATCGCTTAGATGCACTCTTATAAAATCGATCCACTGATTCTGCACAATCTGTCTCCACTCTGCCGGATTGGTAAATAATTCTCCCATAGCAAAAGGCATTGACGTCTGCTCTCTCAAGTAGCGATAATATCCTACCTGATCCGGTGAAAGGGAATCTTCCAGGAAAAACAGCTTAAAAGGTTCCAGCTCTTTAGCAAAAGCCAATGTATCGGCTAAAGAAAGACGCTCATGGACATCATGCATTACTTCAAGGCCCCATCCAAAATCCTTTCTTACCTGCTCAAAAAGTCGGATTACGCTTTCCATATACATCTTAGGATGAAAATACGCCCCATCTGGCGCTCCATCTGGCTTTACCATTTTCTGCTGTTTTCCGTCAAAATTACCTCCATAAGTTCCCATATGGCAACGCACATAGCGGTAACCTTCCTCTACATATTGGTTTATACAGTCCTCTACTTCCTCCAGAGAATTTCCATCTGCATGACGGTATACTGCCACGCCTTCCCTTGCTTTCCCTCCCAGCAGACTATACAAAGGCATATTCGCCAGCTTTCCCTTAATATCCCATAACGCTTCATCCACACCAGACATAGCGTTATTAAGAATCGGCCCATTGCGCCAATAAGAGCTTCCCATCATCGTCTGCCAGATATCCTCAATGTTATGTACACTACGTCCTTTCAACATGGGCTTCAAATATTCCTCTATTGCTGTCACAACTGCCTTATGCCTCCATGTAAAAGTAGCACAGCCGTATCCGAAAAGCTCTGGTTCTGTCGTTTCCACCTTTACTACTACCAGATTGATCTTTCTTGGTGCTGTCACAAATGTCTTTATATCACGAATTTTTATATCATTCATTTTACTGCTCCTATTCTCTCTTAATGATTTTTCTATTTGACTCAAAGTTTATTTTTTCATTGGACTATTAGCTTTTTACCGCTCCACCTGTCATTCCTGCAATAAAGTACTTTTGGAAACAGATAAAGAGAACCACCAATGGCAAGCTGGATACAGTAGAGGCTGCCATCAGATCATTCCATTTAATCTGATACTGGGAATTTAAAGAAATAATTCCTACAGTTAAGGTTTTTAAATCGTCGTTGGAAATTAAAACAGAAGAATACATATACTCATTCCAACCGCTGAACAGTATAAAAATCGCCACTGCTGCAATTCCTGGTACGATCAATGGAAGAATGATATTCCAAAAAATACGGAAGCTGGAAGCTCCGTCCACACGTGCTGCCTCATCTAATTCGATTGGAACTGTCTTAAAGTAGGACACGAGCATCCAGGTACTGAAAGCTACATTCGTGGCTGCATATACAATAATCAATCCAAGCAATTTGTTTGTCATATGGTATCTGGAAAGTACGGCATAAAAAGGAACTACCAGCATAACGCTGGGAAACATCTGCGTTACCAGAAGAAAATTCATCAGCTGTTTTTTTCCTTTAAACCGAAAACGGGTAACCCCATATCCTGCCAAACTTGCACATACAACACAGATAATCATGGCAAAAATGCACGTTACAAGGCTATTGATTGTCATTCTTCCAAAATTGTAAGTGGTGAAAAATTTTTTAAAGGATCCCAGGCTAATAGGATCAGGAATCCACTGAGGTTTTGGAGAATAGGTCTGGGCCTCTGTCTTAAAAGCTGTAGACACCATCCACATAACAGGAACCATTACCACCATAGCCAAAAGAATTAGAATCGCATAGCAAAGTACCTGTTCTATCTGTCTTTTTTTCTTTAAACTATTCATCTTTCAGCACCACCTTATAAACAGAATGAATGAGATAACAGATGATAAATACTAAAATTCCCCACGCAGCTCCCTTTCCAAATCGCAAATCATTAAAAGCTGTTCCATAAATGCTTAAACTGATCAAATTTGTAGCTGTCCCTGGCCCTCCTGCCGTCATAGTAAAGACCTGAGTATATTGTTTAAACCACCATACACTGTCTAAGATCACAACAGTGGTCAGAATCGGTTTCAAAGAGGGGAGTGTAATATAACGAAAACTATCCCATTTATTAGCTCCATCAATCACAGCAGCCTCATATAGATCCTTGGATATACTCTGTAAGCCAGCCAGGATCATAGTCATAACTAAAGGAAATCCCTTCCAAATACATGCAAAAACTACTGATGGAAAAGCTAGCTCTTTACTTCCCAACCAGGAAATATTCGCTGATATAATTCCAAGTTTTTTTAATATATCATTTAATACTCCATACATAGGATTCATAATCCATGTAAAAAGCAAGCCGATAACTGCCTCTGGGAACAGCCATGGAAGCATAAAAATAACACGAAATACTGTTCTTCCACGAAACTCCCTGTTTAACAGGCTAGCTAAAATAAAACCCAAAATAAAGTGACCGGCTACTACCAGAATCATAAACTTAAAGGTGAGCAGAACAGACTGATAAAAAGCCGGATCTGTAAATGCTTCTATGTAGTATTTAAGTCCTACAAACTTCCATTTATTGACTAAATTTGTGTTAAAAAAGCTGATATAAAACCCATAGATCATAGGATACAAAATAAGGGCTGCCAACATGAACACAATAGGAAACACGAACAGATAGCCGTCTTTCTGATAATGGATCCCAATAGCCGTACGCTTTGTTTTCTCCTTAGACATATATTATATCCCTTTCTTTTAAATACGGGGAAGGCATTAAGCCCTTCCCCGCATTTACAGATTTCAGATTTTCAGAAATTAATTATAATCCTCTAACAGCTGTGACATATCCTCTATCAACTTTTCCACTGCCTCAGTAGCTGACTTCTCATTGCTGAATACAGCGGCATACGCATCGCCTAAGGCGCTCTTTAATCCGCTAATACCCGGAAAAGCTAATGTTGGGCGGCATCCATCCTCAATCTGCTTTAAAAATCCTGCATAATCATCGCCTGTAATATAAGCAGCCTTCTGTCCCTCAATCGTTGATGGGATCTTTCCGCTGGATTCCCAAAACTTCATATCTTTGTCATGGGAAGTAAAAAACTCCAGATACTTAGCAGCTGCAGCCTTTTCCGCATCCGTTGACTTAGCTGTAACTGCATATCCCTCTGCTCCCAGCATAGTTCCAGAATATTCTCCTGGAAGCTTAAAAGATCCTAATTTTCCCTTCAATTCTGGATTGCTGGCATAAGCGACACCCAAAGCATTGGGACCGGTGAGGAACATACTGGTATAGCCCATAGCAAAATAGTTTGCAGCAGTGGGATAATCCACTTCTGTGATACCAGTAGGAACCACACCCTCCACATTATTCATATTAGTCCACTTAGAAAATACATCTACAAAAGCCTGGTCAGATGAAATATCCGTTTTCCATTCTTCAGAATCATCCTCCTGATAGGCAAGATCAAATCCATTGCTCCACAGATAAGACATAAATCGACTCTGTCCAGAAGAATTATTGGATCCTACCATGGAAAATCCCCATTGATCTATTTCTCCATCCCCATCTGTATCCTTTGTCAAAGCTTTTGCGCACTCTACAAATTCATCCCAGGTAGTAGGAATCTCAAGCCCAGCTTCTTCAAACCGATCCATACGGTAAATAACACCCTGCGGCTGTACTGCTACGGGATAATATGTCATTTGTCCGTCAATGGTGCAGGCATCCATAACGCCTTTTGCCAGTCCATCTGTCACGCTCTTATCCATCCAGTTGTTCAAATCTTCTGTAAGTCCAAGATCATAAAGAGTTGGAACCTGATCTGCGGAAGTGAAAAATATAGTAGGAAGGTCATCAGGAGAAGTTGCCATTGCTGCCAGTTTTGTATAAATATCTCCAGAGGCAACGGCCTGAATCTCCACCTTAATATTGGGATTTTCTTTCATAAATTCTTCTGCATACTGATAAATGTACTGTCCATGGGGATCCTCTGGAGCATACCCATCCATAATTGTCAGCGTCACTTCTTCCCCTAAGTTTTCTGACTCGCTGCCCTCTGAAGCGTTGTCTGACTGGGAAGCATCTGTTTTATTCTGCTCGTCTTTTGTCCCAGATGTTTCAGATGAGGAACCTGAGCAGCCGCTAACTAGAGAAGCCGCCATTGTTACAGAAAGCATTGCTGATAAAATTCTTTTTCTCATCATATCCTCCATTTTTATCTCAAGAATAATCTCTCTTTTGTTCTGACTAACGGGCCGTTTGTCGTTTCATCTGATACCCTTATCATACCTCAGCTTTTGCTGGAAATGTGCTTATTATTTGCGAAAAAATCACCATTTTTTGCTATGATTTAAAATTCTATACAAAAAAAGCAGCCAGTTTTATCTAAATACCAGCTACTTTCCTTCATTTCCCTGTTTATTTTTCCAACAATCATGTATAGATTTACGATATTGAAGTGGCGAAATATCCATAATAGATCTAAATTGTCTCAAAAAAGTATTCACACTGTCATATCCGCATTTTTGAGCAATAACCGCTATACTATCACTATTACTTTCTAAAAGTCCAGCCGCCTCACAAACCCTGACCCGATTGATATATTTGTTCAGATTATAGCCAAAATATCGGTTAAACTCCCTGCTAATAGTGGAAGGATGGAGAAAAAACAACTCTCCAAGAACTTGAAGATTTAATTCTTCATCAAAATGGCTGTCGACATATTCCTTCACTTCCTGCATTCTAATATTGGTAGGTGTATCACCTGCCTCACCTCTCTGAATCTGAAAAACCCGAAATAGTATTACAGCAATTTGGGTAATAACCGTCCTCTGAATCAAGGAGCGAAAAGGTTTATGCAAATTTTCTTCTTCCTTCAAGCAGCAAAGCAGATAAATCACCTGAGAAAATACTTCTGGATCTACATGTTTATAGTGGATCACAAACTTCTCTGGGGACGGAGTTGCAAAAGCTCTTTGCAGGTCTCGATCCGGTATGATCCCTCGCACATAGTCAGGCTTAACTGTAAAACCATATCTCGAAAAAGGGAGTCGGTCTATTCTTCTCAAATGGTGCTCCATTGCTCCTATCACTAGAATATCGCCTGGCTCCACATGGTACTTTTTTCCAGAAATATAGTAATCTGCCGCTCCATCTTCCACCAAAAGAACCTCATTGGAATTATGAATATGGTGCATCTCATTTTTTTCATATTCGCAAGTACGGGAGACATTATAATTATCTTCACAAATTGCTCGAAAGTGATCTGGTTCATAGTAATCATTAATCTTGATATCCATATAGTTAGTATAACATAACTATTTAGTTCTGTCAAAACGAGGAATGTTTTGAGTCTCTGCATTTTCCGTTCAAACTTCCAATTTAAATAGACAGGTGATTTTGGAAGCTGTTTAAAGCCTCTTAATACGCTTTTATAACCATAAATCGGAATGCCTAAATTGGAAGAAAAACTGCACAATGCGAAAACTCAAGGAAATTTCTACAGCATCTTATACTTCAGCTCCACCCGAACCTTTCCTTCCTCATCAAGCTCCATCAGCATATAGGAAGGAATATGGCCTTCCTGCCTCGGATAGGAAAGGCTTCCAGGGTTTAACACCATCAAGTCCCTCTCTCCCTCTCTCTTGTCTACTTCCAGATAAGGCCGATGGGTATGGCCGAACATAACAATGTCAAATCCTCTGGCCCTGGCTTCTTCCATCAGGTATTCCACGCCCACAGACACATTATAGTAATGTCCGTGAGTGAGAAGGACCCGGTATGTTCCGATCATTAGCTCCTTCTCCCGATCCAGACGGGAAAAGAAATCATTGTTTCCCAAAACCATTTCCAGCTGGCAGTCCTGGTTGATCCAGGATGCAATGGCATGCTCGCTTCCCTCTGAATCTCCCAAATGGATCAGCATATCCAAAGGCCCTATGGTCCGCAGGATTTCCCGTAAGTTTTGATCTTTTCTGTGAGTATCGCTGACAATCAGTATTTTCATCTCTCGTCCCTTCCCTTTTCCCTTCCAAACCCGCCTAGCTCTTTTTTAGCCTGCCAAACACCGTTTAAGCCTGGCCCAAAGTCTGAGACAGCAGCGCCTTCATAGCCCGCAGCGCTTTTCCTCTGTGGCTGATCTCATTCTTCTGCTCCATGGTCAGCTGCGCAGATGTAACGCCATATTGGGGCAGATACAAGATGGGATCATATCCAAATCCCCCTTCCCCAGCAGGCTCCCCGGCAATCAGTCCTTCCATAGTTTCCTCGGTATGGAGCACCCTTCCATCCGGCAGAACAGCCGCAATATTGCACACAAACCGTGCACTCCGCTCTGATCCCCGGGCCTGGCTGAGCCGTTCAATGATATTGCGGTTCTTGATCTCATAAGAGGTATCCTCTCCCATATATCTGGCAGAATAGATCCCCGGCTCTTTACCAATGTAGTCAACCTCCAGACCGGAATCATCAGCCAGCACAATATCCCCTGTGATATTCCACACGGCCCTTGCTTTGATCTCCGCATTTTCCCCAAAGGTAGCTCCATCTTCCACAATCTCCGGCGCTGCCCCGGCCTCTTTCATGGAGAGGACAGGAAGCCCCAGATCTGCCAGTATCAGGCGGATCTCCCGCATTTTTCCCTCGTTTCCTGTTGCAAATATGATCCTATGTCCCATGTTTTTCTGCCTCTCTGTTTTCTTTCTTTTCCTTCCCAATATTATCGTTGTCTTACTGGGTATTTCCAGTTATTCCGGCTGATGGGAAACCATATAAGCTTTCAGGCACAGGTTGCATGCATGGGTTTTCTCCACCCGTTCCCATATCGCACCGTCATGACTCAGATACCCTTCCCCATCCCCCAGTTCTACCTGAGCGATCCCATCTCCTGCATCATACTCGATGGCTACCGGATGAACCGTGTCAGGCGTGGTTATTTTCACTATTATAGCAAATTTTTCCTTGGCCTCCAAGGGGATTTTTTTCTCCAGGGGAATCGTATAATATCCGGCATGTTCCAGCCTTCCTTTGGCAAGAAAATCCCATTTTTTCCGGCCTTTTCCTGTTTCTCTGTCTGTTTCTCTGCCTGTTTCCCTGCCTGTTTCTCTGCTTATTTCTCTATCTGTTTTTCTGTCTGTCTCTTTCTCTGTTTCTTGCTCTAACGCTTCCTCGGAAAAGTCCCGTACCAGATACAATTCATAAGAGGTATCCTCCCCGGTAGCATAAAATCCAGCGGCGGCCAGAGCTTCCTCTGTTCCTGCCTGGTACACATTAGCAAACCAGGCCGTATCTTTCCCATAGCCGATCTGTCCAACCCAGCCGCACAGATCGCTCTGGTATACCCGGCTGTAATTATCTGCAGATTCTATTCCTGTATACACAATATTATGTACGCCAATATTGGTATCGAAATAGGATACATAAAAATAGCCCTGATCTCCAAAATCCTCTCCCCAGCTGTTGGTACAAATAAAAGCTCCGTCCCCCGGAAGATCCATGTTGAAATTCTCTCTGGGATAGGAATCATCCCAGCCCACGATCACCGAATCATGGTTAGGCTCCTCCCCGCCCATATAACAGTAGGAGTTGGTATTTTTATTATAATATACGGACTCGCTCTCATAATCCTGCATGGACGTGTATAGGGAGCTCTGAACCCCGCCTGTCTCATACACTGCCGCCTTGATGGCCTCATAATCCTTTGAAGGAAGGATCTGGATTTCCTGAACATGAACCTTTGGAAGAAGCCCGTCCGGTGAGATCCCGTCCCCGTAAGGATCTTCTGATTCCAGAACAGGCCCCTGCCAGGACAGCAGATATGCCATGGACATGGTATATTCCCCACCCTCATCCTGGCCCAAAAGAAAACTGTTATGCATAGACATATGATCTGCGGAAAAGGTCAAGGGATTGGATGGAAGGAGCGTGGATTCCAAAGCGGTAAGAGATGCAAAGGCCCAGCAGGTTCCTAAGGATCCTTGGTTTCCAATCCTGGGAGCACGCCCCTCCTTCCGGTAATCATATGCTTCCGGCAGATCCGACGGGATGCTCTGGTAACGGTTCCATTGAAAGGCATCGCCTTTTTCTGTCTGGATCCCTTCTGTCCCGTCCTGCCCTGCCGGAACGCTCCCTGGCTGATCTCCTGCCCCTTCCTTCTCTGCCTGAAGGCTCTCCGCCTGGTTCTCTATTCCGCCTGCGCCCCCCTTAGGAACATAACTGTCCTCATCTCCAGCAAACATACAGCCTGTAAGATACATGGAGATAATCATAGAAAGAGCCAGCCTTGATGTCAAAAGGCGGCTCTTTCCATATACCGTTTTTCGGAAATCCTTTCTCAATTTTCCTCCCTTTCCTGGCTGCGCCTGGGAGGTTTCGGCCCCATAAACTGATAAAAATATGTCTTCAGCATACCGTTATAAATCTTCCGGTTCTTATCCGCCTTCCTGCCAATATATTTCTGCGCGTCCTCGTAGGAGGTGATCAGATACATCGACCAGGAATCCAGAGCCCCAAAACGCTCCCCGATCTGGCGGTACAGCTCCGGAAGATCTTTCTTATCCTCCAAACGTTCCCCATAGGGAGGGTTTGACAGGATAAAACCGTACTTCTTCGGATGGCTTAAATCGCTGACGGGCCTCTGCTGAAAATGGATCATGTGATCCACTCCTGCTGAAGCTGCGTTGGCCCTGGCTGCCTTCACAATCTCCCCGTCCAGGTCATATCCCTGGATATCCACCTTCACATCTGTATTCACCAGGTCATTGGCCTCATCCATGGCTTCGTACCAGCACTTTCTCCGGATCACATTTTTCCAGTCCTCAGACAGGAATGAACGGTTCATACCCGGCGCTATATTCGCTGCCATCATAGCTGCCTCAATGGGAAATGTTCCGCTTCCGCAAAACGGGTCTACCAGGATCCGGTCTTTATTCCAAGGCGTAAGAAGAATCAGAGCCGCCGCCAGCGTTTCTGTAATAGGAGCCTTGCTGGCCAACGTACGGTATCCCCGTTTATGAAGGGAATCTCCGCTGGTGTCAATACCGATGGTCACCATATCCTTATAGAGGAATACACGCAAGGGATAGCTTGCCCCTGTCTCCTCAAACCAGCTGAGCCCATAGCGCTCCCTCAGCCGTTCCACCATGGCCTTTTTCATAATGGACTGAATATCCGAAGGGCTGAACAGCTTGCTTTTGATAGAGGAAGCCTTGGCCACCCAAAATTTGCCGTCACTGGGTATCCATTCTTCCCACGGGATTTTCTTTGTCCCCTGGAACAATTCCTCGAAGGTCTCTGCCCGGAAGCTCCCAGCCTTCACCATCACGCGCTCGGCTGTCCTCAGAAACACATTGGCCCGGCAGATTGCCTCCTCGTCCCCAATAAATGTAACTCTTCCGTCCTCTACCAGAGAAATCTCATATCCCAGATCCAGGATCTCTTTTTTTAGCACTGCCTCCAGTCCAAAATGGCATGGGGCGATGAGTTCAAATGTTTTCAATGGTCTTTCCTCTCCTTCTTCCCATCTACAGCTGACATTCTTTTACAATCTCTCCATCAAAAGACAAAATGGAAAACAGGCCGTCCTCAAATATACCGTAGGTGTGCGGATTTCCGCCCTTGGGTATGGAAACCGAACCGGGGTTTAAGACTGTGATCTGCCCGCGGTCTGTTTGGATCTTCTCTGCCTTCAGAAGATGAGTATGGCCATGAACGAGAATATCCCCTTCCTTTACTGGCGGCAGATGATCTTCATGGTATACATGTCCATGAGTAGCATAAAAGGTATGATCCCCCAAAATAAGAAGACCGTAGTCAGCCAAAATAGGAAAATCCAATACCATTTGATCCACTTCTGTATCACAGTTTCCCCTGACTGCGTAAATCTGATCCTTCAACGGATTGAGCATGGCAATGACCTCCTTGGGAGCATAGTCCCTAGGCAGATCATTGCGGGGGCCGTGGTAAAGAATATCCCCCAGTATCACCAGACGTTCCGCTCCTGACTTCTCATACCGTTCTAACATTTTCCTGCAGTAGTAGGCAGAGCCATGTATATCAGAGCCAAACATTATTTTCATAAATCAATCTCCTTCTTACTTTCATTTTTATCCCTGGAACTGCTCCACTTCCTCCTTTGACGGAATGGAAGGAGCTGCCCCCGGCCTGGATACAGCAATGGCCGCCGCCTTAGCTGCCCGCAAAAGTGCTTCCTTTGGCTCCTGGCCCAGCACCAGTCCACCGATGAAAAAGCCGGTAAAAGTGTCCCCGGCCGCTGTAGTGTCCGCCACAGGAACCTTAAAAATACCCTGTTTTAATGTCGTATCCCCCTCCCGATAGAGAGAACCATCCCCTCCCAGAGTCAGGACGATCTTCGCTCCCGGGAAACGCTCTGCCAGCTTCCCAAGAAGGACTTCCCCCTCGGCGCTCTCACCGCATATATCTCCTGCCTCGATCTCATTTAACAGGAAATAATCCACATATTCCAATGGATAAGAAGCAATCTTTTCATCCATAGGAGAGGGATTCAGCACGATCTTCATTCCCTTCTTATGGGACTGCTCCATCATATAACGGATCTGGCTCACCTCATTTTGAAGCACCAGATAATCCCCTGCCTCAAAATGTTCCAGTACCTGATCCACCATTTCCTCTGTGATCTGCTGGTTTGCACCGCCAAAAAGCAGGATACAGTTTCCGCCGTCCTTCGCTTTCTGGATAATGGCATGGCCTGTCTTTCCCTCCACGCGGGCGATATACTCTGTATGGACTCCGGCCTCCTCAAGCTGGCGGATCAGAAACTCTCCGTCTCCCTGTCCCACAGCACCTGCATGCCATACTGGCGCGCCGCTCTTGCTGAGAGCGATGGACTGATTTAAGCCCTTTCCTCCGGAAAATACACACAGCTCCTTTGATGACTGTGTTTCCCCTCCCCTTACAAAATGATCTACACTGTAAGTGTAATCAATATTCAGTGAACCATAATTAAGAATCTTCATTTTATTCCCTCTCCTTTCCCTGTTCCGGAAGCATCTTATCCACATCTTCCGGGATACGGGTCAATTCCCGCTCAACGATCAGATAGATCACTGCATCTGGAGGATTCTCCTCCAATAAAGACCGGTCAAAGACCTGCCAGTGATAAAAATCCACATTGGCAAAGTACTTTGGCAGATAGCCCATAAGAGCTCCCCCAAAGGAATCCCGTATCACAGCCACCCTCCTTTGATCCGGTGCATCCGGGGTACTTGTATGGACAATGTTCTTATCCCCATTCACATCCTCCATAACCGTATCTAATTCCGGATAATATCCATTTATTTGGGCGCTGTACTCATCACAGTAAGACTCCGGCAGATGGAACAGGTTTACCAGGTCTCCCGGCTCCCCATTCACATAGTCCACCTCCACCTCCTCAATGGGACATGGTTCCCCTCCCAAAGCCTCTATAAGCATCTGGGAAGCTGCGTAAGCTCCTGCATGATTCCAGTGGGTGTCTGTTTTATAATACCACAAATAATCCCGATTGGCATTAAAATATGCCCGTGGATCCAGGATCTCTATACCGGAGTGCTCCCTCACATAGGCCTCTACCTGATCGGGACGGGTTTCTCCCCCCACTCTCCCGTATGCCTCCGGCATATATTCAGGATAGATCCCCTCCTTATTGGGGGCGATCATCGCCACAAAATCAATTCCCTGGCTCTCATAATACTCCGCCGCCTGGATCAGCTTATCCCCGATCCACGCTGTATCCTCCTCTGTCAGAGGATCCACCCCCAGGGCGTCATGAAGGTTCCTCCCTCCTGCAAAAAAATACCATCCATCCTTTCCCACGATCACATCCTGCGAATCTGCATAACCAAACACCTTCCGGTTTACCACAGAATTGATACTCAGGAACAGATTGCGGAAGGCCGCATGGTCATTGATATAACTGTTGACTGCGGCCGGAAATTCCGCATATGTTTCAGTAGAAAATACAGGAAATTCTGCCAGCTTCCGGTTCTCCCCCGTACTCTGCTCCCCGCTGTTTTTTATGAGAGGGAACAACAGATTGGGAAGCAGGAGCAGAGCCCAAAAGCCTGCCGTCATTATCTTTTTCATCATAGGCGTTCTCCTTTTTCCCTAAAATTTAAAATAGATAAATGCCTGATACGTACTGCTGACCATAAGGATGGTCCCCAGGATCAATAGAACGAGCATGACAGCTATATCTGATGCTTTCACCTGATCCTCATCAAAGAGGCGTGCCTTTAATCCAGGGAACATCTGCTGTAAGGGGCCACAGAAAAGAACTGCCAGCACAAGAAGGAACAAAATCCTGTTGTTTGCAAAAATACGCGCATTCCATCCCCCAGCTGTGGGGATCACCATAGCCTTCAGCAGCACAAGCCCCTTAGACACAGACTCCACCCGGAAGAAAAGCCAGCCCACCGCCACTGCGGCCAATGTATAAAGGCGGTTAAGCCATTTAACTGGATTCTTTTCCAATATTTTTCCCAGCCAGAATCGTTCTGTCACCAGAAGAATGCCGTAATAAATTCCCCAAAGGATAAAATTCATGCTTGCCCCATGCCACAGCCCTGTAGCCAAAAATACGATAAACAGGTTCACACAGGTACGGATCAGACCTTTCCTGTTTCCTCCTAAAGGTATATATAAGTACTCCTTAAACCAGGTGGAAAGGGAAATATGCCACCGCCTCCAAAATTCGCTGACGGAGGTAGACAGATAGGGATAATTAAAGTTTTCCCGGTAGGTAAAACCAAACATTCTCCCCAATCCGATGGCCATATCAGAATAGCCGGAAAAGTCATAGTAGATCTGAAAGCTGTAAAGGATCAAGCCCAGCCAAACGGTCACAGTTCCCAGCTGATGGGGCGGAAGCTCAAATATGCGGTCCGCAGTCTGTCCAAACATGTTGGCAAACACCATTTTTTTCCCGAGTCCATATACAAAGCGCTTGATACCATAGGCATGCATGGAAAGGCTTTCCCGCCGCCCCATGATCTGGGGCTCCAGTTCGTGGTATTTGACAATGGGACCTGACAGGATCTGTGGAAAAAGGGAGATGTAAAGTGCCAAATGAAGGAGATTTCTCTGAGCCGGATTCTCTCCCTTATAGGTATCCGACAGATAGGAAATACACTGAAAGGTGTAAAACGAGATACCGATCGGCAGGGCAATATCCCTGGGGGCAAATCCCTCCTTTCCCAAAACGGTATAGGCCAGCTCCAGAAAGAAATTAAAATATTTAAAATATCCTAAAAGAGCAAGGTTTGCCAGGATACTGACAGCAAAAACAAGCTTCTTTCCGACCGGCTTCCCTTGAGCCTTCCGGATGCCAGCTCTTTCTATCGCCAGTCCAAAGCCATAATTCATCAAAACAGACAGGATCACCAGAACCACATACTTCGGCTCCCCCCAGCTGTAAAACAGCAGGCTGGCCGCCAGAAGGATCCCATTCTTTCCATTCCTGCCGGGAACCAGATAATACACAAAAGCCAGGGCCGGCAGAAAAAACCATACAAAGGTCAGAGAACTAAAAATCATAGATTAAGTATCCTTTCTTGGAAGCTTTCGCCGAACCCGGCGGAAGGTGACCATATGGGCCGCTGCCGTTACCAGCCAGGATACAGGATAGGACAGATACAGCACATCCAGGGACCGGAAGGCCGCAAACACAGTAAAGATCCATACAATACGCAGGCCGCAGGCCCCTGTCAGGGACACGAACATGGGGATGATGGAATATCCAAGCCCCCTTAGGCTTCCCACCATACAGTCCATGATGCCGCATAAGAAATAAGTGCCGCAGATGATCCTAAGGCGCAGCATTCCGTAATCCAAGACCTCTTGATTGGATGAGTAGATTCCTAAAAGCCCCTCCCCGGCAAACACAGCAGAAAGCCCCAGAAGAAGGCCTACCGCTGTGACAACGCCCAGACAGATGTACATAATCCGGTTGATACGGCTGTATTTTCCTCCGCCCAGATTCTGGCTGGTAAAGCTTAAATTTGTCTGGTACACCGCATTCATAGCTGTATATACAAATCCCTCAATGTTAGCGGAAGCTGTATTCCCTGCCATGGCAATGGAGCCAAAGGAGTTGACAGAGGATTGGATCAGAACATTGGAAATAGAGAAGATCGCCCCCTGCATTCCTGCGGGAAGACCGATCTTTACAATACGGCGCAGCTTGTCCCGGTGGATCTTTAAAGCTGGAAGCTCCAGCTTCAAAGCCCCCTGCGCCCCCATGAGGCTCCTTAAAACAAGAAACGCTGAAATATGCTCTGAGAGCACCGTAGCCCAGGCCACGCCCTCCACACCCATTCCCAAAACGATCACAAAAAACAGGTTGAGGCAGACATTGACCACACCGGAAGCGAACAGGAAATAAAGGGGCCTTCTGGTGTCCCCAATCGCTCTCAAAATAGCAGCGCCGAAATTGTACACCATCAGTACCGGCATGCCCAGAAAATAGATCCGTATGTAAAGCTCCGACTGGCCCAATACGTCTTCAGGCGTGCCCATAAGGCGCAGCATAGGACCAGCCAGCCCGATGCCAAGCACCACCAGGATCAATCCGCTGACAATGCTGGTCATAATCGCCGTGTGAACTGTTTCGCTTACATCCCGGTCATTTTTAGCTCCATAATACTGAGCCACCAGCACATTGACGCCTACAGAAAGACCCACAAATACATTGATCAGAAGATTGATCAATGACGTGGTGGAGCCTACCGCCGCCAATGCCTCACTTCCCACAAACCGCCCTACAACAATAATATCTGCCGCATTGAACAAAAGCTGCAGGATCCCGGACAGCATGAGGGGTATGGAAAATAATAGGATCTTCCCCAAAAGGGGGCCGTTTGTCATATCAATTTCATAGGATTTCTTCATTTCCGACCGCACTCCCATATTATAATTTCCCTAAAATCCTTATCTTAAAGCAATACGCAAAGGATGCAGTCCGGCTTTCCTTTCGGATCTGCCGGACTGCATCCTTTCGTTGATCATACCTTTATCAGACCCGGACTCCGCTTCCGTTTATCTGATAGCCGTCTATGGTGCAGTTCGTCTGCATCACCCCATTATCCGGAGATAGATAATACCATTGATCCTTGTACTCCTGCCACCCTGTCTTCATATAACTGTCTGTGCCAAAGAAATACCACTTGTCGTTGATCATTGCCCAGGAGGTGAGATAACCCTCCTGATACAGGTATCTCCATCCTCTGGCGTCCTGTTCCCACTTGCCTAAAAGGATATTGCGGTAACCACTCATATCCTCCTCCGGAAGGAGCATAAAATACCTGCTTACTTTCTGATCCTGATAGCACAGCTCCACAATATAACACTGTTCCAGATAATCATATTCCCCGGAAGAAGCATGTTCCTCCTTCTCTACGGTTTCAGGCCGCACCACCGGATAATGAGTATCTTCCTTCAGGCCCCGGACCGTACATTCCAGATACTTTTGAGTATCGCCGGCATAGGTCACCAGATAATAGTTTAAAACTGCCTCCGACAGATCTACATCTCCCCGATCCTTTGTAACCGTAAATGTATCATTTTCTGAAACACGGTATCCGATCCGGTAGGTAGAGTATCCGTCATAAATGGCTGTCCTCCTGCTGTTCACATCCATATGAAGCGTTACAGGCACATCAGCCTTAAAAGTGGAGGAGGATGCCTCTGAGACAAAAACGGCCCCCACGGCAAAAGTCACTGTCAGAAGCGCGGTAAGCAAGCGCTTTGCGGCTTTAAGCTGCCTCATTTCTTCCTCCTCTCTGCATCCTGTCTGTTACAAACCACTTCCGTCAAAAATCATTTCTGTCATTGTAAAGCTTCTATAATTACAAAATAACCTTCTTAAAATTCTTCTTTCCTCTTTTGACCACAGCGCCGTCTCCCTCAAAGGCTGCCTTGTCAAACTGGGCCTTAATATCTTTTACGACCTCGCCGTTGACGGATACTCCTCCCTGCTCCACATTTCTTCTCGCCTCAGAGCGGGATCCAGCCAGACCGGATTTTGTCAGGATTGTCAAAATATCAATCGAACCCTCTGCAAAATCCTCCTCAGACAGCTGGCAGGTAGGCATGTTCTCGGTATTTCCTCCATTGGCGAACAGAGCTCTTGCCCCTTCCTGCGCCTTGGAAGCTTCTTCCTCGCCGTGCACCAGTTTGGTCAGCTCGAAGGCAAGTATCTCCTTTGCCTGATTTAACTGGCTTCCCTCCCACTTGTCCATCTCGTCGATCTGCTCCAGGGGCAGGAAGGTCAGCATC
>CABQJX010000025.1 GCA_902464595.1 uncultured Lachnoclostridium sp.
AGGCAAAAGAATATCTTTTAAAATCTGTTGAAGAAGATGTAAAACATGACACAGCAAAGCTGATTAAGGAACTTGAAAACAAGGCAAAGGAAGAAGCTGACAAGAAAGCGCGTGACCTGGTAGTTACTGCGATCCAGCGGTGTGCAGCAGATCATGTAGCTGAGACTACGGTTTCCGTGGTGCAGCTTCCCAACGATGAGATGAAGGGCCGTATCATTGGACGAGAAGGCCGTAACATCCGTACTTTGGAGACTCTCACCGGTGTAGAGCTGATCATTGACGATACCCCGGAGGCGGTGGTACTGTCTGGTTTTGATCCGATCCGAAGAGAGGTAGCCAGAATCGCTTTGGAGCGTTTGATCGTGGACGGGCGGATCCATCCGGCCAGGATTGAAGAAATGGTGGAAAAAGCACGCAAGGAAGTGGAGAATAACATGAGAGAGGAAGGCGAAGCAGCCTGCCTTGAAGTTGGGATCCATGGAATCCACCCGGAATTAGTTAAGTTACTTGGTAAGATGAAGTTCAGGACCAGCTATGGGCAGAATGCCTTAAAGCATTCGATCGAGGTAGCGCAGTTGTCCGGACTTTTGGCATCCGAGCTGGGCGTGGATGTTCGTTTGGCAAAACGCGCCGGTTTATTACATGACATTGGTAAATCCGTTGACCATGATATGGAAGGCACTCATGTTCAGTTGGGATCAGATCTTTGTAAGAAATACAAAGAGTCTGCCACCGTGCTGAACGCAGTGGAATCCCATCATGGCGATGTTGAACCTACAAGCCTCATTTCCTGCATCGTACAGGCGGCTGATACTATATCGGCTGCGAGACCTGGTGCAAGACGTGAGACTCTGGAGACATATACAAACAGATTAAAACAGTTAGAAGATATTACCAATTCCTTTAAGGGAGTGGATAAATCTTTTGCCATTCAGGCAGGACGTGAGGTCCGCATTATGGTAGTTCCTGAACAGGTCAGCGATGATGATATGATCCTGTTAGCGAGGGACGTTTCCAAGCGGATCGAGGATGAGCTGGAGTATCCGGGTCAGATCAAGGTTAATGTGATCCGGGAATCAAGGGTTACGGACTACGCAAAATAGCACAGATAAATACCCCAATGCGCGTGAATGGTTTCATGTGGCGTTGGGGTGTTTTTTATACAAAATCGTAAGGAAACTCAAAGAAAATCCTTATTGACACTTGCATGAAAACTGGATAAAGTAAGGGTAGAAAGACGGTATCAGAGAGAATGAGATCATCACAAAAATGAGGCCCGTATCTATAGAGATGGAACCGTCATAAAAGATGAATCCGCTTCAAAATGTGAAGTGCAGCAAAAGAGGGAGGTATGATATGGGAGCTAAAGGGAGAGCAGGGATCCTGTTTGCAGCAGGGATCCTTACGGTGACACTGGCATTTCCAGCCTATGGTGCGAAGCAAAAGCCGATCAAATCCATTGATCTGGAAATTCGGGCTGAGATCCAGGCAGATACGGATTTTGGGGATGAAACCATTGAGATTGAGACGGACAGCAGCAAATATTCGGTTGACGGATATGACATCCTCAATGATGATTTTGAATGGCGGGAGGACAGTGTCCCGCGTATTCAGATTACCCTTACTGCGAATGATGACTATTATTTTCAGTCTCTGCCCAAAGACAAGGTAAGCCTGAAGGGAGGCGCTGAGTTCATCAGCGCAAAGAGAGAAAATTCCAGTTCCACTCTTTTGGTAGAGGTAGAGCTGCAGGGGCTTAATACAATCCTGAGTGACCTTCAGGAGGTGACACTGTCCGATGAAGGGATGGCATCCTGGAAGACGATCCCAGGAGCGGGAAGCTATGAGGCCCGTATCTATAGAGATGGAAAGGCCATCGGTGCGGTGCTGACCTCTGAGACGGGAAGCGTCAATTGCCGTGAACGTATGCAGAAGGGAAATGCTTCTTATACGGTAAAGGTCAGGCCAGTGAGCCGTTTTGATGACGGCGGAAAGGGAAATTGGGTGGAATCCCCTTCCGTGTATATCACAGAGGAAAGAGCTTCCTCGTTCCGGAATAATCCCCAGGCAGCAGTAGGAGAATGGGTTTTCAGCCAGGAGGCTGGAAAGTGGTGGTATTCCAAGGATGACGGGACCTACCCGGTCAACAGCTGGTTTGAGGTAGGGGATAAATGGTACTTTTTTAATCAGGAAGGCTATATGTCTGTAGGATGGATCCTCTGGGAGGGCAAAGAGTATTATTGCGCGGAGGATGGACATATGCTGTCAGACTGCCTGACGCCGGATTCCTATTGGGTAGGAGCTGACGGGGCAAAGATCGCCCAGTAACCGGAATCTTCGTATAGCTGAATTTATTGCTAAAAAGGCTGTGGGAGCGCTCTTTGCTTCCGCAGCTATTTTTAAGGACAGCTATTTGAATTGAAAGGTTTGCTGGAAAATACGGAAACGCAAGACTATAAAAACGGAGATGATAAACCATGAAGGAGAGCGAATGGAGAGAAGAACTTCTCCGTCATATTGACGTGGAAGCTTCTTATAAGCTGGCAAAGAAAATGGAAGTTTACCGGACGAATCCAGTCCTTGGATACAGGACAGCGGGATCTTCAGCGGAATTTGATACAGGAGAGATGCTGGCGCAGGAGATGGAGGCCATAGGGCTGTCCGATGTGCATAAGGACAAGATCAAAGTGGACAGCTGGGAGTTTGAGAGAGCCGTCATGACGTTTCGTGACAGCGCTGGAAGAGTTCATACCTTCCAGCTGGGAGCATACCAGACGGATTTCCATACCCATGGGCCAAAGGAGTTTGACCTGATCTACCTTGGAAGGGGAACTGCCGAATCTTACCAGGGAACAGATGTGACCGGGAAGCTGGTGCTTATTGATATTAACCAGAGAGACGAATGGTGGATCAATTTCCCTGTATACCAGGCTCATTTAAAAGGAGCGGCTGCTTTGATCGCAGTGCAGGATCAGGGATATGGGGAGATCCATGATACAGCTTTGAATGCCCAGGATATTGCAGGGCCTTTGGATGCACCGGCCTTTTCTATGTCCCAGGCAGACGCGGCTGTGATCCGATCTTCTATGGGCCCCGATCTTCAGGTTCCGGTGGTCTTTGATGCGGAAACAACGGTTGAGATGGGGAAAGAGACATACAATGTGATCGGAAGCATTCCAGGGGAGGAGGAAGGGAGGATCCTTTTGTCCGCCCACTATGATTCCTATTTCAGCGGTTTTCAGGATGACAATGCGGCGGTCGCTATGATGCTTGGCATTGCCAAGGCATTTTTAAAGGCCGGATACAGGCCGCGGAAAACGCTGACTTTCTGCGCCTTGGCTGCGGAGGAATGGGGGGTGGTCAACTCAAAATATGACTGGTCCACCGGCGCCTATGAACAGGTATTTACAGCTCGCCCAGAGTGGCAGGGCCAGGTGATTGCGGATCTGAATTTTGAACTTCCGGCTCATGCCCATGGCAAAAAGGATGGGATCCGTTCTGTTTATGAGTATGTAGATTTTCTGGAAGGTTTTCTGGAAACGATGAGGGATCATCCCAATCCTTATCCGGAGGGCGTGGAGGTTTTAAGTCCTATTCAGACATGGTCCGATGATTTTTCCATGGCGATCGCAGGAATCCCTTCTATGGTAAATGATTTCAGCGGCGGAGCATTTATGGAAACCCACTATCACTCTCAGTTTGATAACGAAAATTTTTATCAGGAACCAGTATACCGTTTTCACCATGAGATGTATGCATGGCTGCTGCTGGCATTTGACCGGACTGCTTTGGCTCCCATGGATTTTTCACGTCTGTTTGCTGCAGTGGAGGAAAGTGTGGACAGCGGGACATGCATTCGCTCCGGCGCTGACCAGGAGGGACTGATTGGGGAGTTGAGAGAGGGACAAAAAACAGGGAGCGGCCTCCGTCAGTGCATCAGGAAGATCAATCAATATTACGGAGAACTTCTGGATTCTGGAAGGGAAGCAGAGGCTGGAAGATTAGCTCATGATCTGTTTGGGCTTAACAGGGAGCTTCTTTATATATTCCGAAAAGAGCAGGATTATTTTGTGCGGCTTAACTGGCACGACGAGGTTCTGTTTCCCCATCAGGCAGTCCAGGAAAATCTGAGAGCCCTTGACCGGGCACTGATGTGCCTGAAGGAACAGAATGTGCAGGGGGCGTTGGAGGCTGTTTATACCATTGACAATAACCGGTACGCTTTCCTGTTTGAACGTGAGGTTTACCAATATTTTACAGAATATGTGCTGGATCAGCCGGCAGACCGCTTAAAGTGGGGAGCTGGCAGGATCGTTCACCATCAGAATTTGTTTGACCTGGTATGGGATCTGAAAGCGAAGGGCAAGGAAGGGAAGGAAAACACCAGGGAGGAACAGGAACGCCTGGAAAGGGCCAGAGAGGAACAGCTTGCCTGCTATGAGGATGATATACGGTATATGCTGGCTTCCAGCCGGAAAATACGCCTGGCGGCAGAAGCGGCGCGAAAGAAGGTTATGGATTTCATGAGCCTGTAAGGCAGGTACGTTTAGATCACGCAAAGGAGTAGAGAAACATGGAGAGCCAACAATTATACCGAGTACAGAAGGAGGATCTTCCCAGATTGGCACAGCTTCTGACGGTTTGTTTTGGAGAGGATCCCCTGTACTGCAAGCTGATCCCTGATCAAGAGATAAGGGAGCGTCTGCTTCCTGAGCTGTTTTCCTGTGATCTCACAGAGTTTTATGAAACGTGTGAGATTTATGGAGACAGCCCGGAAATGAATGCAGTTCTGGTAGTGTCTGACGAGTCGGAGCCATATAATCCTTTTACTTTTTATCTTGCAGAAGCATGGGCTTCCCTGCGGACCGATGAGTACCTTATCAAAGAGGATCCCAGCTTTAAGACACTTTGGAATTTTGTTATGGGGCGGGATTATCTCAATTCCAGATGGACGGATCAGCTTCATCAGACAGAGCGTCTTCACATCATCTACCTGGCAGTGCGGCCGGATATGCAGCATCACGGCCTGGCAGCCCTTCTTATGGATGAGGTGATCCGGTACGCCCAAAAGCATAAGCTGATGATTTCTCTGGAAACCCACAATCCGGATAATGTGCCCATGTATCAGCATTTTGGATTCAAAGTATTTGGGGTTTTGGAAAAGCATTTTGATCTGAAACAATACTGTCTCATTCGGGAGGCTTAAGGCCTCCCTTTTTCTATAACTTTTGCTCATAGCAATAATTCCAAACTTGTATATTTCCAAAAGGTGAAATTCCGGATGAAAGGTTGAAATAGGATTTCAAATGATATATGATGGAAAGAAATCACAATGCTTAGGGAAGATATAACTAAAAAGAATGGAATGAGAGGTAGATACGTCTATGAATTATAATATAGCAGTAATTCCGGGAGACGGGATCGGGCCGGAGATCATCCGGGAGGCAAGAAAAGTATTGGATCAGGTAGGGAAGGTATACGGCCATACCTTTCATTATACAGAGATCCTCATGGGCGGCTGTTCCATTGACGCTTACGGTGTTCCTCTTACAGAGGAGGCGCTCCAGACAGCAAAAGAAAGCGACGCCGTGCTGTTGGGAGCAGTAGGGGGAAATGTGGGAAATTCCCGTTGGTATGATGTAGCCCCGAATCTGAGGCCGGAGGCAGGACTTTTGGCTATCCGCAAGGGGCTGGGACTGTTTGCGAATATGAGGCCAGCTTACCTTTATAAAGAATTAAAGGATGCCTGTCCTCTGAAAAAGGAGATCATTGGAGACGGGTTTGATATGGTCATTATGCGCGAGCTGACCGGAGGCCTGTATTTTGGAGACCGGTATACAAAAGAGGTGGACGGTGTGATGACTGCAGTGGATACCTTGACTTATACTGAAAAAGAGATCCGCAGGATCGCTGTAAAAGCCTTTGATATTGCAATGAAGCGCAGAAAAAAGGTTACAAGTGTGGATAAGGCAAATGTGCTGGATTCTTCCAGATTATGGAGAAATGTAGTGGAGGATGTGGCAAAGGATTATCCTCAAGTGGAGCTGAGCCATATGCTGGTAGACAATTGTGCCATGCAGCTGGTTATGGATCCGGGACAGTTCGATGTGATCCTGACGGAAAATATGTTTGGAGATATTCTTTCCGATGAGGCCAGCATGATCACCGGTTCAATCGGAATGCTTTCCTCGGCCAGCTTAAATGAGAGCAAGCTGGGACTATATGAGCCAAGCCATGGTTCCGCCCCGGATATCGCAGGACAGGATCTGGCAAACCCCATCGCAACCATTCTCTCTGCGGCTATGATGCTGCGCTATTCCTTTGACCTGGATAAGGAAGCAGAAGCGGTGGAGGCGGCCGTTCAGGAGGTACTGACAGAGGGATTTCGCACTGGGGACATCTTCTCTCAGGGCTGTGAGAGGGTAGGGACCTCCCGTATGGGTGATCTGATCGCACAGAGAATCCGGTAAATCAGGCAGCCGTAAGAGGCTTTTGTTCCATATTTGGAAGAAATAAGACGTATGACAGAGGGAAAGGGGCCTTCCCCCTCTGAAAAAGGTGGGAGCCCGTGGAAAGGAGAGACATCAGGATGAAAAGTGATGCAGTAAAAACAGGTATGCAGCAGGCGCCTCACAGGTCCCTGTTCAATGCACTTGGTATGACAGAAGAAGAAATGAAGAAGCCGTTAGTGGGCATTGTGAGTTCTTATAATGAGATTGTCCCAGGCCACATGAATTTGGATAAAATTGTAAATGCAGTAAAGCTGGGAGTGGCTATGGCAGGAGGAACTCCTGTGGTATTTCCGGCAATCGCAGTCTGCGATGGGATCGCTATGGGACATATTGGAATGAAATATTCCCTTGTTACCAGAGATCTGATTGCTGATTCCACGGAGTGTATGGCTTTGGCTCACCAGTTTGACGCATTGGTTATGGTTCCAAACTGTGATAAGAATGTGCCGGGACTTCTCATGGCAGCTGCCAGGATCAATGTTCCCACGGTGTTTGTCAGCGGAGGCCCTATGCTGGCTGGCCATGTAAAGGGACATAAGACAAGCCTTTCCAGTATGTTTGAGGCCGTGGGGGCTTATGCGGCAGGCAATATGACCTTGGAAGATGTACAGGAATTTGAGGCGAAAGCGTGTCCTACCTGCGGTTCCTGTTCCGGTATGTATACAGCCAACAGTATGAACTGCCTTACCGAGGTTCTGGGAATGGGATTAAAGGGAAATGGGACGATCCCGGCCGTATATTCCGAGAGGATCAAGCTGGCAAAGCATGCCGGTATGCAGGTTATGGAGATGTACCGCAAGGACATCCGTCCAAGGGATATTATGACAAAAGAGGCGTTTTTAAATGCCCTTACGATGGATATGGCCCTGGGATGTTCCACCAACAGTATGCTTCATCTGCCAGCCATCGCTCATGAGGCAGGGGTGGACTTAAATGTAGATATTGCAAATGAGATCAGTGCCAGGACGCCAAACCTCTGTCATCTGGCTCCGGCGGGCCCTACCTATATGGAAGACCTTAATGAGGCCGGAGGGATCTATGCGGTTATGAATGAGATCAGCAAAAAGGGACTTCTGAATCTAGACTGCATGACCGTTACAGGAAAGACAGTGGGAGAGAATATTAAGGGCTGTGTAAACCGCAATCCTGAAGTGATCCGTCCTGTGGAAAATCCTTACAGCCAGACGGGGGGAATCGCCATTTTGAGGGGCAATCTGGCTCCCGATTCCGCCGTAGTTAAGCGTTCTGCTGTGGCTCCTGAAATGCTGAAGCATGAAGGTCCTGCCAGAGTCTTTGACTGTGAGGAGGATGCCATTGCTGCCATCAAGGGAGGAAAGATTGTGGCAGGAGATGTAGTTGTGATCCGTTACGAGGGGCCAAAGGGAGGCCCGGGAATGCGGGAGATGCTTAATCCCACCTCAGCCATCGCAGGTATGGGACTGGGATCTACAGTGGCCCTGATCACCGACGGACGTTTCTCCGGCGCTTCCAGAGGCGCTTCCATCGGCCATGCTTCCCCGGAGGCAGCGGTAGGAGGCCCCATCGCCCTGGTGGAGGAAGGGGACCGGATTTCCATTGACATTGACAATCACGCTTTAAACCTGCTGGTATCTGATGAGGAACTGGCAGCGAGAAAGGCAAAATGGCAGCCAAGAGAGCCAAAGGTAACCAGCGGTTATTTGGCCCGATATGCGTCTTTAGTGACCTCCGCCGACAAGGGCGCTGTGCTTCAGGTAAAATAATGGTAACGGCTCAGCCATGTAACGATCCGGCTGAACGGTTACAATTAATTTGAGGATCGGGACGTAAAAAAGGAGAAAAGGAGTGCAGAATCTATGAGCAGATTGACGGGGGCTGAAATTGTAGTAGAGTGTTTAAAGGAACAGGGAGTGGATACGGTGTTCGGTTATCCGGGCGGAGCCATTCTTAATATATACGACGCGCTGTACCAGCATCAGGACGAGATTACCCATATCCTGACCTCCCATGAGCAGGGAGCCGCCCATGCCGCAGACGGATATGCAAGGGCTACAGGAAAGGTGGGAGTGTGTCTGGCCACATCCGGGCCGGGAGCCACCAACCTGGTGACCGGTATCGCCACGGCCTACATGGATTCCGTGCCGGTTGTGGCTATCACCTGTAATGTAGGAACCAGCCTTCTCGGAAAGGACAGCTTTCAGGAGATTGATATTACCGGTATTACGATGCCTATCACAAAGCACAATTTTATCGTAAAGGATGTAACCCAGCTAGCCAGAGTGATCCGGCGGGCTTTTACCATTGCCCAGACCGGACGCCCGGCTCCGGTTTTGGTGGATATTACAAAGGATGTGACTGCGGCTGTCTGTGAGTTTGAGAGGCAGGAGCCAGCTCCTATTGTACGCCAGAGCGATACCATCAAAGAGGAGGACATGGAGCGGGCGCTGGATATGATCCGCAAGGCAGAAAAGCCATTTATCTTTGTGGGAGGCGGAGCAGTGATCTCCAATGCTTCGGATGAGCTGCGGGCCTTTGCCCATAAGATCCATGCACCGGTAGCTGACAGCCTTATGGGAAAAGGAGCTTTTGACGGCACAGATGAGCTGTACACAGGAATGGTAGGTATGCATGGAACCAAAACCTCCAATTTTGGGATTACAGAAGCGGATCTGCTCATTGTAGTGGGAGCCAGGTTCAGCGACCGGGTAACGGGAAATGCCTCTAAATTCGCCAAAAATGCAAAGATCCTTCAAATGGATATTGATCCGGCGGAGATCAATAAAAATATTAAGATCGATGCCAGCATCATCGGAGATGTGAAGGTGATCCTGCGAAAGCTCAATGCCCGCTTAGATCCCATCAATCATGATGAGTGGATCGCTCATATTGAGCGAATGAAGGATATGTACCCACTGCGCTACAATAAGAATGCTCTTACAGGCCCTTATATTGTCCAGGCTATTAATCGGGTGACAGAGGGGGATGCGGTCATCACCACAGAGGTAGGCCAGCATCAGATGTGGGCAGCCCAGTATTATGAATACCGCCAGCCCCGCACCCTTTTGACCTCCGGCGGTCTTGGAACCATGGGTTATGGACTGGGGGCAGCACTGGGAGCAAAAATGGGCTGCAGGGATAAAACAGTTATCAACATTGCAGGAGACGGATGCTTCCGCATGAATATGAATGAGCTTGCCACAGCTTCTCGGTATCATATTCCGGTGGTGGAGGTGATCGTCAACAACCACGTTTTAGGTATGGTGCGCCAGTGGCAGACCTTATTTTACGGAAAACGCTATTCCCAGACGATCTTAAATGATTCTGTGGATTATGTAAAGCTGGCAGAGGCTATGGGAGTGAAGGCATACCGGGTGACAGAGAAGGATGAATTTGAACCGGTTCTTCGGGAGGCAATCTCATTAAACAGCCCGGTTGTTATCGACTGCCAGATCAGTCCTGATGAAAAAGTATTCCCCATGGTATCCCCAGGAGCGCCTATTGCAGACGCTTTTGATGATACGGACTTGAAAATTAATTAAAAACGGTGTATAGTAGTCCTAATACTTCTAGCACATTATCATGTTAGCATGATAAAGTGGTGAGGTAGAGGAGACTGCCCGGATCAAAAGCTGCAGCCAGACGGCTTCTCCTAAAGGCATGTTCCAGATCATGGGACTGCATAAGGAGGAGCCGTCCGCGTATATATAAAGTAGCCGCCTGAAGAAAAAGAAGAAAAGAGGAGCAGGGGAACGGGCAAAGAAAAGCGCTGTGTGCGATGAATAAAAGGAGGAGAACCGTATGAGCAGAGTTTACAACTTTTCAGCAGGACCAGCCGTATTGCCGGAGGAGGTTCTGAGAGAGGCCGCAGATGAAATGTTAGACTACAGAGGCACGGGAATGTCAGTGATGGAAATGAGCCACCGATCCAAGGCTTATGATAAGATCATCAAGGACGCGGAAGCAGATCTAAGAGAGCTTATGCAGATCCCGGACAACTACCGGGTGCTGTTCCTTCAGGGCGGTGCTTCCCAGCAGTTTGCTATGGTTCCCATGAACCTGATGAAAAACCGGGTTGCGGATTATATCCTTACAGGCCAGTGGGCCAAGAAGGCATATCAGGAAGCCTCCATTTACGGAAAGGCCAACGCAATTGCCTCCAGCGCTGACGAGACCTTCAGCTACATACCAGACTGCTCCGATCTTCCAGTATCTCCGGATGCAGATTACGTATATATTTGTGAGAATAATACGATTTATGGAACAAAATACTGGACACTTCCCAACACAAAAGGAAAACTTCTTGTAGCAGACCAATCCTCCTGTTTTCTGTCTGAGCCTGTGGATGTGACCAAGTACGGTCTTATCTTTGCAGGAGCGCAGAAGAATGTAGGCCCTGCCGGTACGGTCATTGTCATTATCCGGGAGGATTTGGTGACAGAGGAAGTTCTTGCAGGAACCCCGACCATGTTAAAATATAAGACCCACGCGGATGCAGATTCCCTCTACAACACGCCTCCTACCTATGGGATCTATATGTGCGGAAAGGTATTTCAGTGGCTGAAAAAGAGAGGCGGCCTTTCTGCCATGAAGGAATATAATCAGAAGAAGGCAGCGATCCTCTACGATTTTCTGGATCAGAGCAGGATGTTTAAGGGAACCGTAGTAAAAAAAGACCGTTCTATTATGAATGTGCCTTTTGTCACAGGAGATGGAGAGCTGGATGCAGTCTTTGTCCAGGAGTCAAAAGCAGCCGGTCTTGAGAATCTGAAGGGCCACAGGACGGTGGGAGGCATGAGAGCCAGCATTTACAATGCTATGCCAATAGAAGGCGTAGAGCGCCTTGTGGAGTTTATGGCCGATTTTGAGAAAAAACATACAAAGTAGGGGGAAATGATTATGAGAAAGATCCATTGCCTGAATCCGATCGCCCCATGCGGTACGGATCTGTTTCCAGATGATTACGAACTGACAGGAGAGATAAGCCAGGCAGATGCAGTCCTGGTGCGCAGCGCTTCCATGCATGATATGGAGTTCCCCGGGAGCTTGAGGGCAATTGCAAGAGCAGGGGCAGGAGTCAACAACATTCCCCTGGACGCCTGTGCGCAGAAGGGGATCGTCGTGTTCAATACCCCCGGCGCTAACGCCAACGGAGTAAAAGAGCTTGTTTTAGCAGGGCTGTTCCTGGCTTCCAGGGATATTGCAGGGGGAATGGCCTGGTGCAAAGAAAATGCAGGGAATGAGAATATTGCAAAGGATACGGAAAAGAGCAAGAAAGCCTTTGCCGGCTGTGAGATCAAGGGAAAGAAGTTGGGCGTGATCGGTCTGGGAGCCATCGGCGCAGAGGTGGCCAATGCCGCTACCCATCTGGGAATGGAGGTTTATGGCTATGATCCTTATATCTCCGTTAATGCTGCCTGGAGATTGTCCAGAAACGTAAAGCATATTACTGACAGCGATACGATTTTCCAGGAATGTGATTATATTACCATTCATGTTCCCCTTCTCGACTCCACCAAAGGGATGATCAATAAGGAAAAGCTGGAAATGATGAAGGACGGAGTAGTGATATTAAACTTTTCCAGAGATACTCTGGTCAATGACGATGCCATGGCCGAAGCGCTTTTATCTGGAAAGGTGAGCCGTTATGTCAGTGATTTCCCCAATCCTAAGGTGGCTTCGATGGAGCGTGCCATCCTTCTTCCGCATCTGGGCGCCTCTACCAAAGAATCGGAGGACAACTGTGCAGTAATGGCAGTGGAGGAGCTGACCGACTATCTGGAAAATGGAAATATCCGCAATTCGGTTAATTTCCCTGCCTGTGATATGGGGGTATGCCATGCAGCCAGCCGTATTGCAGTCCTGCACAGGAACATTCCCAATATGATCGGACAGATCACAGCGATCCTGGCAGAGAAAGAAGCAAACATTGCCAATCTGACAAACAAAAGCAAGGATCAGTACGCTTACACTCTGTTGGATCTGGAGCATAAGCTGGAGCCGGATACGATCAAACGTCTGGAGGCGATCCAGGGGGTATGCCGTGTGAGGGTGGTAAAATAAAGAAAAGGTAATAGCAGGCAGATGACATAAGGCATATGATAGAAGGCATATGATAGAAGGCATATGATAGGAGACAGGATATGGCGATCGTAAAACCATTTGTTTGTATCAGACCAGAGGCAGACAAGGCGGCTAAAATGGCCGCCCTGCCCTATGATGTATATAACCGTGAGGAGGCTGCCCTGGCAGTGAAGGAAAATCCCCTTTCCTTTTTGAATATAGACCGGGCGGAGACGCAGTTTGGACCGGAAGTAGATACCTTCGATGACTGTGTGTATGATAAGGCAAGGGAACTGCTGGAAGCCCGCATCGCAGAGGGAAGCTATATCACAGACAAAGGAGAGCATTATTATCTCTACGAGCTGACCATGGATGGGAGAAGCCAGACTGGCTTTGTTGCATGCTGTTCCATTGACGATTATCAGAATGGGGTGATCCGCAGGCACGAAAATACCAGAGAGGACAAGGAACTGGATCGGATCCGTCATGTGGATCGGACCAACGCCCACACAGGCCCTATTTTCCTGGCATACCGTCAGACCGATCAGCTGCGCAGCCTGACTGGACAGACAAAGGCAGAAGAACCACTTTATGATTTTGTGTCTGAGGATGGGATCCGGCATCGGGTATGGCGGGTGGATGGCACAGAGAGAACAAGTTCTGTGGAACAAGCCTTTGCAGCGATACCGGCCACCTATATTGCAGATGGCCATCACAGGGCTGCCTCCGCAGTAAAGGTAGGGCTCAAACGGAGACAGGAAAATCCTGGATATACAGGGGAAGAACCCTTTAACTATTTTCTTTCTGTACTGTTTCCCGACGAGGAATTAAAGATCCTTCCCTACAATCGTGTGGTTCGTGACCGGAACGGCTTATCAAAAGAAGAATTTTTAAAAGAAATAGGAAAAAATTTTCAAATAAAAGAGCTGGGGAAAGAAGCCTTTGGGCCCCGGGAAAAGGGAACCTTTGGCATGTTTCTTGATGGGACATGGTTCTGCCTGACTGCAAACCCGGAGCTAAAAAGCAGTGATCCCGTGAAGGGCCTGGATGTATCTATTCTCCAGGATTATCTTTTAGGGCCTGTTTTGGGGATCCGAGATCCCCGAACCGACAAGAGGATTGATTTTATCGGAGGTATCCGGGGATTGGGAGAGCTGGAGCGCAGGGCCAGCGAGGATATGCAGATTGGCTTTTCTATGTATCCGACTTCCATTGAGGAGCTGCTGCAAGTGGCGGACGCAGGTCTCCTCATGCCCCCCAAGTCTACCTGGTTTGAACCAAAACTGCGCAGCGGATTGTTTGTGCATCGGCTGAGCTGATACGAATGGATTACAGAGAATGGGCCTGGCGGTAGGCGTTAATGGAATGCCTGGCCCATTCTGCATCTTTAGGAGCAGTATAGATAAAATACTGAATATTCTGCTCTGGAAGCTGGCCTACCCTTCCGAGAACAGAGCCGGCTCTCCCTAAAAAGGCCCCGGCAGGCGGATTTGAAGCTGCGGTATGGAAGGTCTTTGTCTCGTAGGGGATCTGGCTTTCACGGAGAGCCTGACAGATTGAATAAAATAACTGCGGATTATAGGTCGTAAACACTTCTTCTTTTCGTTTGATTCCGAACATAGGGGTCTCCTTTCTGAAATGGATCTTCTATATTCAGTTTAATCAATCACACCTTTAAAAGCAAGGGGGATTATCGTTCCTCCTTCATCTGATATACTCGTTTCCATTCTTTTGTGCCCTCCACCTTTTCTGTTTCACAGCGGTTCATATTTAAAAATTTTACCAGCTCATAACAATCGATCCAGATCTCATGATTGCTTTCTTTCTGGGATTCATCAAAGATCAGCTCCAATCCAAAATGAAGATGGGGCTCTTCAATATTGTTAGTATTTTCTGTAGAGCTGTAGCCTGTGCGGCCCAGGTAGCCGATGACATCTCCGGCCTGCACGATGCTTCCTGCCTTCAGATTGGATTGGTAAGGGTAGTTCTTGCGAAGATGGGCGTAATAGTAATACCGCTTCTTATCAAAGCTGCGGATCCCAATTCTCCAGCCGCCGTATTGGTTCCATCCAAGAGCTTCCACATAGCCGGATTCCACAGCAATCACGGGAGTTCCTACCTGGCCCATCATATCGTGGCCCAGATGCTGCCGTTTAAAACCATAGCTGCGGGCTGTCCCGAAATCGTCAAAATCGTTGTAGGGAAATCCTTTGGCAATGGGGGAAAAGGATTTTAAACCGTACTTTTTAACCCAGACAGTGGGAGGATCCCCTGGTCCGCCGCCGTCGATACCCGAGGGCAGGCAGGAGCCGGGAGCCTCTGAAGAAGGGATTTCTGCTTCAAAGACTCCTACCATGCCGTCCAGTACAGCGCCGTAAGCCTGACGGTAATAGGAATAATATTTCATATCTTTTGTCAGTTCCTCCATTGTAATTTCTCCGGCCATCAGCCGCCTGGCCGCCTCATCCATCAGCTGGGGCTGAAATTTGGAAAAGTCCCCGCCGCACCGCGCGCCGGAATAGGCCAGAAGATCCACCCAGTTTAGGTGTACGCTGGCCTGGAGGGTGTCCACATCGTAACGGAAGGCCTGATTCATGGCCTGGGCAGTCACATTAAAATCCACCCATTTAATGAAATCGCTGCTTTCCTTTTTGGGGGAAGCTGCCTCAGAGGGAGAAGCAGGCTGAATGATGTGTTTTATGACTGCTATGGAGGAGCGCTGGCAAAAAAGCAGTCCTGAGATGACAAGAAGGAGGAGGGCGGCAGAGGGAAGCCAGGACTTTTTTTCCTTATCAGGATTTTTTTTGAGATGGGAGTTTAAATTCATAAGCGTGATCCTTCCTGGCTCTTGGCAAATAGGTTCTGCTGTAGCTTATGAGGAAGGAGGTTCTTTTATGTTTGAAGGAGAACCTTCCGTACTGCTTTTTATGGCCGGAAGCGTGGCAACGGCTCCGCTATACATTTTTCTTGTCCGTTTGAAAGGAACAGGAAGCGTTGGTTCTCCATTGCAAATTAGGGGACAAGATGATATGATTAGCTTGTCACTAAAAAAGAAAAAAGGAGAAGCAATATGGGGAACAAACAGGAGTGGAAAGCAGACAGAACAAGGATCCAGAGCTGGATCGAGCATTTGTCACAGTTTAACGCTACGCCGGGAACCGGCAATACAAGGCAGCTCTTTACGCAGGAGGATATTGGGGGCCGCCGTTACATCATTGATGAAATGAAAGCTCTGGGGCTTGATGTGAGCTGTGATGATATTGGAAATATTTATGGGGTATGCAAAGGAAGCGGGGAGGGCTTGGCTCCTGTCTGGAGCGGTTCTCATATTGATACGGTTTACCAGGGCGGGGCATTTGACGGAATATCCGGTGTCGTTTGTGCTATGGAAGCAGTCCGCATGATCAGGGAGAAGGGGATCCCTCATAAAAGGGATTTGGTGGTGACTGTGTTTTCTGGGGAGGAACCGGCCAGATTCGGTATGGGCTGTATCGGTTCCAGGGTGTTATCAGGTCATCTCACAACCGATCAGGCAAAGAAACTTATGGATCCAGACGGTATTTCCCTGTATGAGGCAGCAAAGCAGGCCGGATATACGCCGGACTGCCTGGAGCGCAGCATAAAAAAGCCGGGAGATGTTTATGCCAGCGTAGAGCTTCATATTGAGCAGAATGCATTGCTGGAGCGGGAGGGGCTTCCGTTAGGAGTTGTGACCAGTATCTGTGCTCCCAGCAATTTTGTGGTGGAGGTCACAGGCCGCTCCGCACATGCCGGGGGAATGTCCATGGAAGACAGGAGAGATGCTTTTGCCGCAGCCTGTGAAATGGCTCTGGCTGTGGAGGAGTGCGGCAGAAATGAGTCCCAGAGTGAGTATTCCACAGCTACTGTAGGTTCTGTGAAGGTAGAGCCCAACCAGTCCAATATTATTCCGGGAAAGGTAGAGTTTACTATTGATATCCGTGATGCGGGAAAAGAGTCAAAGGATCATATTGGAAAAATGATCTTGGAGCGTATGGAAGCGATCGCCAAGAAGCGGGGCGTTCAGGTGTCATGGCGGCAGCAGAATAATGATGCCCCCATGCCGTGCGATTTACATATTATGGAAAAAATTGAGAGATACAGCGAGGAAATGGGAATCCCTTACAAAAAGATGGTCAGCGGAGCTTTCCATGATTCCATGTTTTTGGGAGAGTTCTGTCCAGTAGGTATGATTTTTGTACCCAGCCGCGACGGGCTCAGCCATTGCCCGGAGGAGTGGACAGATTACCAGTATTTAGAAACAGGAAGCCAGGTGTTGGCAGCTGTACTGGCAGAGCTGGCAAACGAGGAGTAATATGTTTCAGAGAATGGCTCCAACATAAAGGATACTAAGATTGGCCGCTGTTCAGATGAGAGGATGGGATATGGAGGAGAAGAAGGAGACAGAAAAACAATCGGAGGCATGGCAGATGATCGTAGATCTGTATGGCTGCCCCTCTGTCTATATTGATGATGAGGAATATGTAAAAAAGGTGATCGAAACCGTTTGCAGCCATATTGGGGCACAGATCGTGAAAGAGTATTCCTACCGATTTTCTCCCATTGGGATCAGTGCTTTTGCGATTATCACTACCTCCCATATTTCCGTCCATACCTGGCCGGAGTACGGCTATGCGGCGGTGGATCTGTTCTCCTGCAAAAAAGAGATTCCGGAGGGGATCCGGAAGTGCCTGGAACAGGCTTTTGGAGCCGGCCAGTCAAGGGCTCAGGTGATCAGGAGAGGGCTGCAGCGCCCTGTTTTCCCAGATTTTCCTTTGCAGGAAATCCAGAGGACAGGGGGCTGTCCTGAACCTGGCCGAACACCAAGATGCGGGCAGGAGGGAGAGAATACAGAGAGAAAGGAGGAAATCCATGGGTAGAGAGCTTGCATTTTCAGAGGGCCAGATCCTGTCTATAGAAGGAACCAGATACCGGGTCACCGGGGGGATCTGCTTTCGGGGAAGGTCTGACGGATCTATCTGGACAGAGTACCGGCTTGAGAAAATAGGAGCTGTGGGCAGTGTAAGATGGCTGAGTGTGGATTCGATATACCAGGAATATGCTGTTTACACCCAATTCTCTGATGGAAGGGGATTTGATGCGGCATCCATTGATCGGGAAGGATACCGCCAGGCAGATGCAGGCCAGGGGATCGTAACCTCTGTGTTTGGAAATGTGGATGCAGAACCAGGGGATCGTGTTGATTATAAGGAATATGAAGATCCGACGGAAGAGCTGATCATTTCTGTGGAGCATTGGGAGGACGAAACCGAGTATTCCAGAGGATATTACTTAGATGTACAGGACATTTGCGCCGAGGGAGAAGGCTCCGGGCAGTCAGGGCTGAACCAGTCAGGGCTGAACCGGCCAGGGTCGGATCCGTTAGAGCCAGGCCAGCTGGGGCCAGATGATCCTGCCTATAGAAGAAATGAGGGAGGAATGGCAGGGCAAGGGGTCTGGAAGCCTGTTTTGTCTGTTTCTTTGTTTCTCCTGATACCTGTGATCATAATCGGAATCGTCCGCATGGGATCCGGGAAGATGGTCATTGCAAAGTATTTGAAGGAAAACACCCAATTTTCTTATGAAACCTCGATTACCTCTGATCTGAACCAAAAGGAAAAGGCAGATGTATATACTACTTTTTTGTCCGTAGATGAGGCCGCGAAGGCAGTGATCGAAGCGGTAGAAGGAAACACAGAAAGCGTTCAGGCGGCTGATGAGGAAAAATCAGTGGCAATCCTTACAAAAACGGAGTATTGTCTGGTATACCAGGGGACAGATTCAAAAACCAGAGTGCAGATCAGTTCACGGGCCTATGTTTACCAGAGTACCAACACACCTTACCGATCTTCCCCCCATACTCATGCTTATTACCGGGGATTTTATTTTTCCAGAGGATGGTCCAGCGATCGGAATCGCTACAAAAAGGCGGCCAGCGGCTATGACGGCTATACCGGGAATGGGGTGGAGCTTGATACCTCAGACACGTATCACAGCTATTCCAACAGCATCCGACAGAGCAGCGTCAATTCCAGACGCTCATCAGGCGGTGGGATCCGTTCAGGAAAGTAGCGGGAATGATCGCAAGGCTTTCGCTTGAAAAGGGTTGGTGCAGAAAATGCAGCATCAAGAGGAGGAATGATATGCAGGAATTTATTACCATTGGGATCTATTGTATTCTGGGAACTGCCCTTATGATGTTTGGAACTTTTGTTGTGGATCTGGTGATCCCATGTGAGTTTCCAGAGGAGATCAAAAAGGGAAATGTGGCAGTGGGAAGTGTTATGGCGGGGATCTCTACAGGGATCGGGATCATCATACGGGCGGCTGTTGCCTCCCCTTCCGGTGAGGCGGTGCAGGAGTCTTTGGGGAGCGGGATCCTCTCTACTCTGTATTACTATGGTTTAGGGCTGCTGTTTTGTGTTGTGGGATATGTGGCTTTGACTCTTTTTAACCGGCGTTACGATCTGAATAAAGAAATCGGAAACGGGAATCCTGCAGCCGGTATCATGGTGGCAGGTATGTTTGTGGGCTTGTCCATTATCATAAGCGGGGTTATTTTATAATGAAAGAACAGATAATAGAAGAACGGATAATAGAAGAATACCCCTTTTCTTATCGCCGTCTGATGTTTACTACGTTTGTCATATCTGGCTGTTCCATGATCTATGAGCTTTTGATCAGTTCCGTCAGTTCTTACCTGCTGGGAGATAGTATCTCCCAGTTTTCTATTACAATCGGGCTGTACATGTGTGCCATGGGTCTTGGATCTTATTTGTCAAAATATGTAAAGAGCAGTCTCTTTGACTGGTTTGTCTTTGTGGAAACCGGGGTAGGGATTTTAGGAGGAACCAGCTCTATGGTTCTGTTCCTGGCGAATATTTACATAGAATCCTATCCTCTTATCATGTACGCAGAAATTATTTCGATTGGAGTTCTGGTAGGGCTGGAGATTCCCCTTCTTACGCGGATCATTGAGGAAAATGCAGGAAATCTTCGCCTCACCTTGTCCAGCATCTTTAGCTTTGACTATATAGGAGGGCTGGCAGGATCCATTGCTTTTCCTCTGCTTCTTCTGCCTCAGATCGGATATTTTTCTACGGCCTTTCTGGTGGGAAGCTTAAATCTTGGCATTTCTCTTTTTATTCTCTTTTCCTACCGCAGGTTCATCAGCCACTTTTCTGTGTGGAAATGGGTTGGAGTCCTGTCCTGTGTACTGATGGCAGCTGGGATGCTCTTTTCAGAAAATCTTGCGGGCCAGGTAGAACAGGGGCTGTATCGTGATAAGGTGATCCTGGCAGAGCAGACGCCCTACCAGAAATTGGTTCTTACCAGACATAAGGATGACGTGCGCCTGTTTATTAATGGAAATATCCAGTTTTCATCGAAAGATGAATACCGCTATCATGAAGCGCTGGTCCATGTTCCTATGGCTGCGGCTAAAAGGAAAGATCGGGTATTGATCTTGGGGGGCGGCGATGGGCTGGCTGTCCGGGAATTGTTAAAATATCCGGAGATTTCGGACATTGTCTTGGTAGATCTGGATCCGGAGGTAGTGAAGCTGTGCAGGGAAAATAAAGTCCTGGCCGAAATCAATCAACATTCCCTGGACAGTGAGAAGGTGGAAATAAGAAATGAAGATGCCTACCAGTATTTGGAAGATCATTACGGCGGGGAAGAAAAATTTGATGTGATCCTGGCGGATCTGCCGGATCCTAACAGTGAGACTTTAAATAAGCTGTATACAGATCTGTTTTACCGCCTGTGCGCCAATAATCTGACAGAGGAGGGGGTCATGGCTGTTCAGTCAACCAGCCCTTACTATGCACCGGATGCATATTGGTGTATCAATCAGACGGTGGCTCAGGAGTTTGCCTGGGTGTATCCCTACCATGTCCAGGTTCCTTCTTTTGGGGACTGGGGATTCCAGCTGGCCTCCAAAAAGCCAGTGGATCTGGAGCAGCTTACTCTTTCCGTGAAAGGAAAATTTTTGAATCAGGATAATCTAAAAGGCATGTTTCTGTTTGCAGAGGACGAAAAAACGCGGCAGGGACAGTTAAAGGTTAATTCGCTGTCCGAGCCGCGGCTTCTTACGTATTATCTGGAAGCAGAAAAAAACTGGGATTGACCTTCTTTCCCTATGACTGATTTTCAGGATCCTTTGGGAATACAAGGTTTAAAAGGATAGCCAGGATGGAGGTGAGGATTACGCTGTTTTCCTCCAGCATAGCTGCCACTCCTGCAGGGAACTGGGCGCTGGCGCCTTTGCAGAACTGGGTTCCCAGACCGAAGGCCAGGGATACGCCGATCACCAGGCAGTTGCGGTTGGAGTAGCCTGCCTTTGACAGAAGCTTCATGCCGGAAGTAGCGATCATGGCAAAGACAACTACGGTTCCGCCGCCGATCACACAGTTTGGAATGGTGGACAGTACAGCGCCTACCTTGGGACAGAGGCCAGCGACAAACAGGATACCGCATCCGACTAAAATTACAAATCGGGAGCATACCTTGGTCAGGGCTACAATACCGGAGTTCTGGCTGTAGGTAGCAGTTGGAAAGCTGTTGATCACCGCAGAAATGATAGAGGTGATGCCGTTTGCTGTGGCTCCGCCGCCAATCTCGTCAGGAGTGGGTTCCCGGTCCAGGCCGCCCATGCAGGATACATTAAAGTCGCCGATCATCTGTACAGCCACAATAAAGTACAGAAGGAGGAACATAAAGAAGTATCCCAGATCAAATTTGACGCCAAAAGCAAATGGTTTTGGAACAGCAAACCAGGCAGCGTCACCGATGCCGGAGAAATCCACTAACCCTAAACATACGGAAAGAACATATCCGGCAGTCATGCCGATGAGGATAGCAGCTACTTTGGGGAGGCCTTTACCCCACACATTAAATCCGAGAACCACCAGGACAACAAAGGTTCCTACCGCCCAGTTGATGGGTGCTCCAAAGTCAGGGGAGGAGGTTCCTCCGGCAATATTGCCAATAGCCAGATTGAAGATAGACACGCCTACGGTCATGACAATGGTTCCGGTCACTACCGGCGGAAAGAAACGCGACATCTTTTTTAACAGAGTACCGTAGCTGATGGCTACAAGTCCGGCTGCGATCTGTGCGCCGAAGATGTAGGGGATTCCCTTGCTGCCGGCGATGGAGAGGCAGGCGGGGAGAAATACATAGGTAAGTCCCATCATACAGGGAAGGCCGGAGCCAATCTGCAGGCTGCCGATCTTAAATGGATAGAGCTGCAGTACCGTAGAAATAGCTGCGCCCAGCATACAGCACTGGAGCAGCATGTTGGAATCCTGGGCGGACAGGTTTGCTGTCGAGGCAACCAGGATCATGGGCACAATATTTCCCACAAACATTGCCAGGACGTGCTGCAATCCCAGGGGAACCGCTTCACTCATACTTGGTCTTCCGTCAATGTCAAATTTTGACGTACTGACCGTCTTGTCTTTCTGTTTCATACTTTCCCTCCTAAATGTAAATATATAAAAAACGAGAGCTGCAGCACTTTTGTGAAAGGCTGTCAAACTCTCGTTTTTTAATCGGTATTTTTTAGGCAAAAATGAATATTACATGCGAAAATTATTATATCATATGCAGGGGAAAATGCAATATGGTTTTTGGAAAAAATATGATAATTATGCAAAATTATATTTGATTTATGCATAGAGGGGGATCGTAGGGATAAAGGCAGATCCTGCTTCTGCGCAAAGTGTATGAAAAATAACAATTGCAGGATAGATAGGAAAGAAAATGCGGAAACTCAAGAATATGTATATAATTGACTTTAATAGTAAGGGGAGGATATAATTGAGAGAACAGGACGAAAAACACACCATCAGGAGGAACGTTATGTTGGATTACAGAAAATATTCAGAGTATATTCTGGAGCAGGCATGTCATATGTTAGCCATCGACAGCCCATCTGGATACGGGAAAGAGGTGACAGATTATCTTCTCAGCCAGTTGGAAGAACTGGGAATACCAGCCCATAAAACGGTCAAAGGAGGAGTTTTGGCGGATTTCGGCGGCAAAGATGAGAAGAACGGGATTCTTTTAGAGGCTCATTGTGACACTTTGGGGGCAATGGTTGCCACAATTAAGGAAAATGGACGATTAAAGCTTACCAATATCGGAGGGATGAAGCCTGCCAATGCAGAGACGGAGAATGTACGTATTATCACAAAGACAAAGGGTGTGTATGAGGGAACATGCCAGCTGGTTAATGCTTCGTCCCATGTAAACGGGGAGTATGATAAGACAGAACGCACTTGGGATACGGTGGAGGTGGTGATCGACGAGCCGGTATCCTGTAAAAAAGATACCTTTGAGCTGGGGATCCGGCCAGGAGATTATGTGTGCTTTGAGCCTAGAACCAGAATCACATCTTCTGGTTACATCAAGAGCCGTTTCCTGGATGATAAGCTGTCTGCGGCAATTCTTCTGGGATACGGAAAATATTTGAAGGAAGAAGAGGTAGAGACTGAACGGCGTATCTATGTTCATTTTACCATGTATGAGGAAGTGGGGCATGGAGGAAGCGCCTCTGTCCCTGAGGGAGTGACCGAAGCATGGTCAGTGGACATGGGCTGTGTGGGGGAAGGCCTGGAGTGTACAGAGCGCCAGGTATCCATCTGCGCAAAGGATAGCGGAGGCCCGTATAATTATGAAATCGTGTGCAAGCTTTTAGAATTGGCTAAAGTCAATGGCATTGATTATGCTGTTGACGTGTATCCGCATTACGGCTCAGATGTGGAGACAACGCTGAGGGCAGGAAATGATGTCCGCCACGCCCTGATTGGTCCGGGAGTTTACGCTTCCCACGGTTATGAGAGAAGCCATCGGGATGGTGTATTAAATACCTTCCGTCTGATCCGTGCATATCTGGGATAATGGCTTATGCTGATCCCCCTGTGTTTGAGGCCTTTCTGTCATAGCTTTTTTGATCCGTGCATATCTATAGTAGAAGCAGCGTATCCATCGGATTAAAAAGGAGGAATCGGTGAATAAGAGGGTCATATGGGGGGCAGCAGCCTGTATTTTGATCCCGTATACAACCACCCTGGCATGGACTGGTTCGATACAGGGAGAGGAATTTCGCTGCGAGCAGCAGAAAGAGGCAGGAACGGGAAAGCGGATTCTTTTGGATCGCGGTACAGGCATTTATTATATGGATATAGAAGAATATTTGCCTGGCGTATTAGCACGTCAGATTCCAGTGAGCTATGAGCCGGAAGCAATAAAAGCCCAGGCGATCGTTGCCAGAACCTATATTTGCGGGCAAATGGAGTCGGAGGGAGCAGAGGAGATTGCGGAATCCGCGTTGGATATGGATTGGCTGGAAGCGGAGCAGTTAAAAAAGCTTTGGGGGACAAGTCGTTTTCCAGAATATTATAAGAAACTGGAGGAGGCAGTGAAGGCCACCGCTGGTATCGTTATGGTGTGGGAAGGGAGTATGATCGAACCCAGGTATTGCCGCGCGACAGCCGGGAGAACCAGAAAAGGAGACAGTGCCCACCCTTATTTTTGGCCGGTGGAATGTCCAAAAGACCAGGAGACAGAAGGGGTAGTGCAGCTCCTTACATTTTCAAAGGAAGAATTTGCACGGAAAATCAATGAAATTCCCGAACCGCAGGAGGCTGGACGGACAGTATCAGCAGATCAGCTGCCAGATCAGATCCAGATTGGCTCAAGAGATGAGAGCGGCTATGTAGAGAATCTTCAGATTGGCGTCAGCCAATATACAGGAGAGGAAGTTCAGTACGCATTAGGGCTGGCTTCCTCTTGTTTTGTGTTGGAGCCCTGGGAGGATGGGATACGGGCTGTTGTAAAGGGGATTGGCCATGGATATGGGCTTAGCCAGGCGGAAGCGAATGAAAGGGCAAAGGAGGGATGGAAGGCAGAGGATATTCTAACGTATTTTTACAAAAATGTTGCTTTTATTTCTGTATAATGAGCCTCGGTTTGGTAAGAATAATATCGAGGTGATAAACGTGAAAGAAAAAGTAAATCAGATGTTCAAGGATAAGCTGTTTCTTGTCATGCTAGTGCTAGGCCTGCTGACTATGGTAGCCGCAGCAGGAGTCATTACCGTACAAAGACAAAAAGGAAAGGGAGAAAATCCCTATCTTGAGATTCCTAAGGAGGAGCTGATCGCCAAGGAGGAAGCGCTGCCCCAGACAGCGGCAGATTCCCAGGCGGAGCAAAAGAAGGAGACAGAGGAGAAGAATGAAGGGAAAATAGAAAGCGGTGCTTTGGCAGAGAATCCAAACCAGGGAAATGACTTGGCAGCGGAAGCTGGAGCAGCGGGGGAAGCGGCAGATTCCTTGATTCTTAATTTTACTGACACCAGCAAAATGGCCTGGCCTGTGAGGGGAAATGTGCTCATGGATTACAGCATGGATCAGACGATCTATTTTCCAACTCTGGATCAATATAAGTGTAATCCCGGCATTGTCATCCAATCTGAGGTCAGCACTCCGGTTGGAGCTCCGGCCGACGCCAGGGTAATGGAAGTGGGAGCCAATGAAGAAATTGGAAGTTACGTTGTGATGGATCTGGGAAATGAGTATACAGCTGTCTGCGGTCAGTTAAAAGAAGTGTGTGCTGCAGAGGGAGAATATCTGAAGAAAGGTCAGACGCTGGGATATGTTTCCGAACCCACCAAATATTATTCGGTGGAGGGCGTGAATGTATTTTTTGAGCTGAGGCATCAGGATAAGGCAATTGATCCTTTGGATCATATGGAATAAGAATAAGATTATGAGAAAAAGAAAGCTGCTGTTTCATATTATGAATGATCATTTATGGAGCGGCGGCTCTTTTTCTCAGCAGCCTTCCCGGCCGCCTCCGAGTCAGGAGCCTTTTCACATGTTCTGTTATGGAGTTTATCATTTAACGAAGCCTGCTGTTAAAAAAGCGTTCCATGTAAAAAATGTGAAAATTTCAGATTTTTATAATAATTTGTTCACATTCGGTTCAGAGTAGAGCGTTATACTAAGTGAAAAATAGCATTCCTGTGCCGGTGGCGGTAAGGGAAAAAGGAGTGAAAGAATGAACATACTGTTTTTCCTGACTCCTAAAAGCGATGTGGCGTACATAAATGAAGATGATACACTGCGTCAGGCTTTGGAGAAGATGGAGTATCACAAATATTCAGCAGTGCCTATTGTAAGCAGAACGGGGCGATATGTGGGAACATTGACAGAGGGGGATCTGCTGTGGGGGATTAAGAATCAGTTTAATCTTGACCTTAAAGGAGCAGAGAAGATTCCTGTTACTGCGATTCGGCGCCGTTGCGACAATCGTCCTGTGAAGGCAGGGGAGAATATGGAGGATCTGATCGGAAAAGCATTGAATCAGAATTTTGTGCCTGTGCTCGATGATCAGAAAAGCTTTATCGGTATTATTACAAGAAAAGATATTATTAAATATTTTTACCAGAAAGGCGAGGAGGCTAAGGAACGGGCAAAGCGCTGTGAAGCTCAATGCGGACTGGAAGAAAAAGGAGAGCATGGGAAAACAGACTGGTCTTCCGTAGCAAAGCTTCGGGGCTAACCGTGTTTATCTGTCCTATCTGGTTTTGTGGGACTGATCCGAAAGGAGCTGCCTGCTAAAAAACAGGGCCGTCATTTTGGGTAGTCAGCGGACAGGGAAACATGGAAGTTTCTTTGTCTGCTGACGGTAAAAACAGGAAAAACCGGAAAATTGAAAAAATTGAAAAAAACTGAAAAAAATGTTGACATTTATCGTTTCATCTGGTAATATATCTCTTGCGCTGAGGAACACAGCAAAAGCGCAAAAGAAATAAAAAAGAAATTTAAAAAAGTTGTTGACAAACAGTTGAGAACATGATATACTATCAAAGTTGCAGCTGAGATGAACGACAACAGAGATCCTTGAAAATTGAAGATTAAACAGTATGTAAAACCCTGAAAATT
>CABQJX010000026.1 GCA_902464595.1 uncultured Lachnoclostridium sp.
TATCAAAAAATCCGGACAGGGTGTTCATAATTTATTCATTCATGCGTTTGTCGTGTTATACGTATACCTGCACCTATTTCCCGTGTATTCGTTTTGTCGAAGATCCTGTCTTCCTCATTATGATTATTTATCTCAACTGTCATGAATCTTCCTGTCGCTGAACAGTTACAAATAATTTGAGTTTTCAGAAAGAAAATATAGAATTTTTTCTGCTGATATGGTACATTGAAAGAAATAAAACATAGAGGAGGCAGAACATTATGTATGCAGAATTTTCCGCCGATCTGGCAACAGGAAATGAGATGATCGACAGCCAGCACAAGGAACTGATCAGCAAGATCAACGATCTTCTTGTAAGCTGTGAGGAGCGCTCCAATCAGAGCGGGGCTGCTAAAATGTTAAATTTCCTGGCAGATTATACGGATTATCATTTCAAGGAGGAGGAGGAGCTTCAGAGATCCCTGGATTATCCCGGCTTTAAGGAGCATCTGGCAAAACATCAGGAACTTAGGAATACAGTTCAGGAGCTCCATGAGATGCTGGAAGATGAGGAAGGTCCTACCGAAGCTTTTGTGGAAAAAGTAACCGAGAAGGTGCGCGATTGGCTGTATTATCATATCCAGACCTTTGACCGCTCTGTAGCAGAGTTTAAGTTCATGCGGGATAACGCGGACCGCATCTAAGGCCTCCTAAAAAAAGGATTCTTTCGTTTTTCAGCTTCGAGAAATGAGAAACAAAACGTTCCTGCGTAAAAAAACTCCCTGAAGATCCATTCCCGGCCATCCCTTAAAGGCTGGACGTTACGTCTGACCCTCCGGGGCGGCTCACACATGGTTCTCAGGGAGCTTTCATTTCTGAGCTCTTATTTCTAAGCTCTTATTTTTGATCTCTAATGTCTATTTTTCTTCCTTTTGTCTCTCTGACAGGGGAACCGGGCGCACGGCGATCCCATTGACCTCCACATACTCACTGAGGCCGATAACAAGGCAGGGACGCCCATCGATCATCCGGTGTTCCACCAGATCCATTTTATCCGGAGCTACCTTAATACTCACATCCGGCGTTTTGATCTCAAAGCTTCTTGTGTTGACCACATTGGCAGCCACAAAGCTTGTATCCGGGCCATCCTCCACTTCTGCATAGCGCTGTTCAAATTCCTCCAGCCGTTCCGGGGCAGCCCCGTGGGTTTCCAGAAGGCGTTTTACCTGGTTTTTATCCAAAGTTACGGGAATAGGCTCATCCACTGTCTCCTCCACCAGTTCTTTTAAGCTCTCATGGATCTGTTTCACGGTTTCAAAATCACAGTCCTCTCCCAATGTTTCCTCTATAATGGATTGGAAGGTCTCCTTCTGGTTTTTGGCGGACATAGGCATAACGCATCCCAGAAGATTTTCAATCAGAGCCTCCGGCATCTGCTCAGCATTCTTCGTGTAATACAGAAGGCTGTGTATATCTGTATTCCGGTCATTAAAAGCAGGAAACAGAAATCCCTGAATGGGAGCCTCCACCAGCCAATCCCTAATATGGTTCTCGATCACATTGGTCAGGCTGTTGTAACACAGACCCGCCTTAGAAAGCTTCACCGGACAGATCGCACACTGGATAAATTCGTAAACATAATCCGAAGCATCGAACATCTCTGTCCCATCTGTGGCCTTGGCCGGTATATCGTAGGCGCAGTGGATCAGGATAATATAGTAATTTTCCCCATAATCATAGTGCTGGATCACCTTATCATAAAATTCCTCCAGCAGCGCCTCATCCTTCAGCCCGCTGTCCCGAAGGCGCAGCAAAAACTCCTGTGTTCCGCCGCTCTCCTCTGTATGTAACGGAAATTCCATGTTAATAAGATTTTTTCCTATGGTTCCCGACAAAGCGCCGCGGAAAATCGTAAAATACTTAAAGGCCTCCTCCTCAGGCAGGGAAAGGAAAGCTTCCTTTAATTCCGTTTTTTTATCTTTCTCTGAATCCACATAACATCCGCATATGCGTGTAATAGCACAGCCTGACGGGCTGAGCAGCTTTTTTATCTCATTGACTTCCTTCTTATTCATAATCTTCTGTCGCTCCTATTTCTAACCGTCTGTCCGGTGGATGCCCCAGAAAGGGCCTACCTAATAGTAGAACAGATCCGCATGAAAGTCAAACGCTTCTGCATAAAATATGTTCCTTCAAATCCGTAAGATTTTCGCATGATTTTCGTCAGTAACTGCTTACAAACTGTTCACATTTCTGCCATATCCTGCTCATATTTTTTCTTTATACTCTATATTGTAAACAGCTAATGCTTATAAAACTTTTTTTCATAACACTGCCAGCAAAGATATTTCTTTGCTGGCTCCTCCCTTTTTATAGGGTGTTTTTTATCCTAATGTCATAAAAGCATAGCGCACGATAAAGATCACGGATACTGCCAGGGTCAGCGCCTTTACATCTCTGTGTTTTCCTGTGGCCAGTTTCATAAGACAGTATGTAATGAGACCGAAAGCCACTCCATTTGCGATCGAATAAGTAAAGGGCATAAAAACAATGGTACAGAATGCCGGAAGTGCATTGCTCATCTCACTGAAATCTACATCTTTGATATTTCCCAACATCAGGATCCCTACAAAGATCAATGCCGGGGCCGTAGCTGCCGACGGTACGATCCCCACCACGGGAGCAAATAAAATTGCTCCTAAAAACATGAAAGCTGTGACCAGGCTTGTAAGGCCCGTGCGTCCGCCTGCTGCAATACCGGAGCTGGATTCCACTACGGTTGTAACGGTGGAGGTTCCCACCATAGCTCCTGCTGCGGTAGAAATGGCGTCCGACATCAATGCCTGCTTCATGCGGATCACTTCTCCATTTTCATCTATCATTCCCGACTGTTTTGCCGCCCCCAGCAGGGTTCCAATCGAATCAAACATGTTGACAAGAGAAAAGCTGATCACCAGCATAGTGACAGTGAAGATCGTCTGCGCCGCATTTGGCCCTGCAAAAAGGCCTGCAAAATCCATTTTCATAAAGGATACTTCCATAAAGTCCTCTATTTTAGTGCCGATATTCATATCCAGATTTGATATCTGCGTTACTCCCAAGGGGATACCTATGAGCGTCGCTGTCACAATCCCAAGCAGGATAGAGCCTTTTACCTTCTTTGCGTGAAGCACTCCCATAATCACCAGGCCGGTAAGGGCTACCAGGGCGCTGCTGATCGCAGCCATCTCCTGTCCTCCCAGCTGCCATTTAGAAAAGTCCACCAAGCTCACCAGAGTAGCCGGATTAGAAATAACAATTCCTGCATTCTTTAATCCGATGATGGTGATAAACAATCCGATCCCCGGAGTGATGGCCGTCTTTACCGCATCCGGTATGGAACGGATGATCGCCTCCCTGAGCCCGATTGCCGTAATAAGAATGAAGAATACGCCGGAAATAAACACTACCACCAATGCCTGTCCATAGGTATACCCCATTCCCAGCACAACTGTATAGGCGAAAAAGGCATTCAGGCCCATGCCTGGAGCCTGAGCAAAAGGAACCTTTGCATACAGGGCGCACAAAATCGTTCCCACAAAAGCCCCCAGGCAGGTTCCGATAAATACGCCGTTTGCGATCTTTCCAGCCATGTCCCCGTTCCCCATAATCACATAGGGATCCGCTAAGATCTGCGGATTCAGGATCAGGATGTAAGCGATGGTGATAAATGTAGTGATGCCTGCCAGGATCTCTGTTCTAACAGTAGAGTTACTTTTGGATACTCCAAAATACTGGTCAAGCCAACTTGTTTTTTCTTTCATTTCTGCCTCCTCCATGTAATTCTGCGTGTCCTTGCTTCGCGCCTGACATCACCTGAAACAGGATCCTTCTATTCTGAAACTTCTGAAACCTTTCAGCCTGATCCAGTCTTGTGACGGCACTCTTGATAGCCGGGCTTCTCCTCTGGCCTCCTTTCCCTCCCGTCCCACAACGGTTTTTATTTCCCCAAATACACAAAAAGAGCCCACTACAAGAACCATGTAGTCAACTCTTTACGGTAGTTGGTAGAGACTCTGAGCCAATCCTCAGAATATACACAGCGAACAGCACGAATTGTTTTTGTACAAAATTTATTATATATGCTAAAATATTTTTAGTCTATTGGCATTTTCATCTAATAAGGCAGGGTGTTTTTGTATATTATTCACATTTTTATACTTTTTAACCGCATTTTATAACGCTTTTATCACAATTCTTTTTGAGTCAACAGAATATCCGCAACCGTTCATCCATGCGAAATTTCAGGCAGACGCCCGACACTTCTTATCCGTTTAAAGCGGACAAGAAGATTTATGGCTAAATTGTTTTCCCTTTTTTTACTTTTTTTTAAAAAACGGTTGACACCACTAAAAACTTATGATATTATAATCGAGGTTCAGAGATGAGCCAACAACAAAACATAGGGGAATAGTTCAATGGTAGAGCAGCGGTCTCCAAAACCGTAGATGGGGGTTCGAGCCCCTCTTCCCCTGCTGACTATTTGAAAGAATAGCCCAACCCGCATGAAGCACAGAAAGCCTTTTAATTGATAGGTTTTCTGGCTTTTTTGTTTTTCGTCATCTTATTATTTTATTAGTGAATCATCGATTTTATATTATCCAAATTATCTGATAATTGGTGTTTAGCAGCATTTGACAGTATTTAAAGTGTCACTGATTTGTCACCGATTTGTCACTGTTCAATTTTAAATTCCTTAAATAGATATGTCTTCTCCCATTCATAAAAAGCTTCAATTGGGATATAATACTGTTTTCCTATTTTTATTTTGGGAAAAGACTTCTTTTTTATTGTAGCATTTGCTTTCTTTTCGCTGCAACCTATAATTTTTTGGACCCCTATTGCCACTGCCGTGAATCTGTGGTAAAATTTCCTGGAGGATAAATGGATTGCGGAACATGCCCCGCAGAACGGAGGAAAATGAAATGAAAGCATTTGACTGTGTGAACAAGCAGGAAGTAGAGATTACCAAAGCAGATCTCATCAATCTTATGAAAAATGACCGCCAGATCGACATGAAATTTGCCGAGAAGCGCACTGATGATATGGGATACCTGACCTGGGATGCTGAGAACTGGACCTGTGTGGACGGCCAGAACCGCTTTATGCGCTGCTATTCCCTGGAAGGACGGGTACTGAGAGATTCCACTACCCACAACATTTACGATATGGACAACGATTTCTTCCCAGAGCAGGCCATCGAGATCCAGATCAACTAATCTGCCTGCATAAAAAGAATATCTGAGAGCAAAACACCTGCATCCAGCCGCAGCTTTACAGCTGCAATCAGATGCAGGTGTTTCTATTTTTTAGTTTCGTTTATTTTTCAGTTTCTTTTATTTTTTAGTTCCTTTGCTTTAAAGTACCCCAATGGCCTCCCTCACATTGGAAACACCGATCAGCTTCATACCCTCTATAGGTTTTATTTTTTCCGCACAGACCTTTGGAAGGAGACAGGAGGTAAATCCCAGCTTTGCAGCCTCGCTCACCCGCTTTGCAGACTGGGATACAGACCGTACCTCCCCGGAAAGCCCCACTTCCCCAAAGATCAGCATCCTGGGATCCGCGGGGCGATCCTTATAGCTGGACATGATCGCCATGATAATAGCCAGATCCAGAGCTGGTTCATTCATCTTCATGCCTCCCGCAATATTCACGTAAGCGTCCAGACGGGACATCTCATAGCGGCACCGTTTTTCCAAAACTGCCATCAGAAGATTGACCCGGTTATAATCCGTTCCAGCTGCCGTCCGCCGCGGCATACCAAAATTCGTCTCTGTCACCAGCGCCTGTACCTCCAGCAAAATAGGCCTGGTCCCCTCAAGGGAACAGGACACCACCGCCCCGGAGGCCTGCTCAGGACGCCCCTCCAGCATATACTCGGAAGGGTTTTCCACCTCCTTTAATCCCTCCTCCATCATCTCAAAGACCCCGATCTCATTGGTGGATCCAAAACGGTTTTTCACACTTCTCAGAATGCGGTAAGAGGCATTGCGGTCCCCCTCAAAATACAGGACTGTATCCACCATGTGTTCCAGTACCCTCGGGCCTGCCACTACCCCCTCCTTCGTCACGTGGCCTACCACAAAAATCGCAATGCCATTCTGCTTCGCGATCTGCATAAGAAGCCCTGTGGATTCCCGAACCTGGCTGACACTTCCCGGAGCTGAGGTCACTTCTTCCCGATACATGGTCTGAATCGAGTCGATGACCACAATCTGGGGCTTTGTCCCTGTCACTGCCTGCTCAATGCGCTCTAAACTGGTTTCGCAGAGAAATCGCAGCTCCCCGGTAACCGGGCCGATACGGTTCGCTCTCAGCTTGATCTGTTTGAGGGATTCCTCCCCGGATATGTACAGCACTCTCTGTCCCTTTGAGGCAAGATTCCGGCACACCTGCAGCAAAAGGGTTGACTTTCCAATGCCGGGATCTCCTCCCACCAAAACCAGGGAGCCCGCCACAATCCCATCTCCCAAAACCCGGTCCAGCTCTTTAAATCCGGTAGAAATGTGATCCTGCTCCTCCAGATCGATCTCCGAAAGGAGAGAAGGTGCTGCCCCTCCTGCAAATACTCCGGACAGCCGGCCAGTTTCCCTTAACTGACCCTGGCTGGTCAAACCACGGCTTCCTGAAGCCCCTGCCTTTGTCCCTGCCTTTGAGACCGGCTCCTCTACCATCGTATTCCATGATCTGCATGCCGGGCACTGCCCCATCCATTTTGCTGATTCATAACCACATTCACTGCAAAAAAATGCAGTTGTCCTTGCTTTTGCCATTCGCTCCTCCCAACTATTACAGAAAAAGGCTGGAAATACATTCCAGCCCCATTTCCTATTTACTTCTAAAATTGCTTCTCACAGCTTCTGACCGCCGGAACCTTTCCGCTCACAGCTTAAACTCTCTTTACCGCCTTGACAGACACAGCCTTCCCATCTTCTAACTCCACACTGACGCTGAGCTTGCCGCTCATGTTGGTCTTCATGCTGCCAATGGCCGCTCCGTTTACATACACCTCATAATCTGTATCATTCTCCAGCTGTATCGTAATCTGGGCATCCTTACTGCCTTCCACCGCAAATTCCACGCCCTCATCTGTCACCTTAAAATGCTCGGCAGCCGTTCCCGGAACAGACTCATATACAAACATGTCATTGCGCTCCAGCTTGGTAATTTCATTGTAGGTCTTTACCTTATATACATCTCCCTGATACTCAAAACCGGACTTTTTCGCCTTCTCTCCCAATCTGTAATTACCAAAACTAATGGTGCCATCCTGCTCTGTGCAGATTAATCCTTCAATGACCGGCATCTCTTTATCCTCCTGCATTTATGCTTCATTGGTAATCAGAGGGCAGAACCACCGTTTATCTGCCCGCTGTCCATAATGATATATAAAAATTATACAACAACAATCAAAAAATAACCAGTAAATTTATTCTTAATTCTTTCGTCCGCTTCCGCCATAAGACTGTTATTGAGCGGGGGCCGCCTGCTTCTCTGCTGCTTTCTTTCTGCCCCGGGAAGCCGCCTTTTTCTTTACGGAAAAGGTCAGCTTATCCCCGTCAAAGCCTACCTCCACCATGCTTCCCGCCTTAACGGTCCCGTCTAACATGGCCTCGGCCAGCCGATCCTCCAGCTGGCTCTGGATGGTACGGCGCAAAGGTCTGGCCCCATACTTGTTGTCATACCCTTTGTCAATCAGGTATCCCTTGGCCTCCTCAGAAACAGACAGGGTCATCCCCAGCTGGGCAAAACAGCGCTTTTCAATGCCTTTCAGCATAATATCTGCAATGCCCTTCATGTGCTCCCTTGTCAGCTGATGGAATACGATAATATCATCAATCCTGTTTAAAAACTCCGGCTTAAACAGGCGCTTCACCTCGTCCATGACCCGTTCCTTCATAAAGTTATAGTCAGCCTGGGCATCCTCTGTTACGCCAAATCCCAGCCGCTTGGGAGAAATAATATTCTCTGCCCCTGCATTGGAAGTCATAATGATGATTGTATTCTTAAAATCGATCCTCCGGCCCTGGGCATCCGTAATATGTCCGTCATCCAGCACCTGGAGAAGAATATTAAACACATCGGGATGAGCCTTCTCGATCTCATCAAAAAGGATCACAGAATAGGGATTTCGCCGCACCTTCTCGCTGAGCTGGCCGCCCTCATCGTATCCCACATATCCTGGCGGGGATCCGATCATCTTGGAAACGCTGTGCTTTTCCATATACTCGGACATATCAACCCGGATCAGGGCCGTTTCTGTCCCAAACATAGCCTCCGCCAACGCCTTTGACAGCTCTGTCTTCCCCACTCCCGTAGGGCCTAAGAACAGGAAGGAACCAATGGGGCGCTTGGGATCCTTTAACCCCACCCGTCCTCTGCGGATCGCCTTTGAGATAGCTGCCACTGCCTCTTCCTGCCCTACCACTCTCTGATGCAAAATCCCTTCCAGGCCGCGAAGCCGTTTGGATTCCTCCTCTGCCAGCTTCTTCACCGGGATCTTTGTCCATCCGGATACCACATCCGCTACTTCATTTTCGCTGACAACCAGCTTTCTGCTCTCCTTTTCCTTCTGCCAGTCCTCCATGGTCTTAGCGATCTTTTCTTTTATCTTTTCCTGCTTTTTCTTAATTTCCCCTGCCTTCTCGTATGCCTCGCTGCGGATGGCTTCTTCCTTATCCTCCTCCAGCTTGTCGATCTGTTTTTCATATTCCTTGATCTGGGAAGGCTTGGTAAAATTCATCAGACGCACCCGGGATGCGGCCTCATCAATGAGATCGATGGCCTTATCCGGCAGAAAACGGTCATTGATATAGCGGTTGGACAGCTTTACAGCCGCCTCAAGACCTCCGTCTGTGATCTCCACCTTGTGGTGCTCCTCATAACGGCTGCGCAGTCCCTTTAAAATGGCAATGGACTCATCTTCTGTCGGTTCGTCCACCGTCACAGGCTGGAACCGGCGCTCCAAAGCCGCATCCTTTTCAATATATTTCCGGTATTCGTCAATCGTCGTCGCGCCGATCACCTGTACCTCGCCCCTAGCCAGGGAAGGCTTCAAAATATTGGAGGCATCCAGAGCGCCCTCCGCTCCCCCGGCTCCGATAATGGTATGGATCTCATCAATAAACAGAAGCACGTCACCGGACTGGGCCACCTCGGAAATCACCCGCTTGATCCTTTCCTCAAACTCTCCCCGATATTTGGAGCCAGCCACCATACCGGACAGATCCAGAGTCATGACCCGCTTCCCGGCAATGGTCTCCGGCACATCACCGGAGGAGATCAGCTGTGCTAAGCCCTCCACCACAGCCGTCTTTCCCACTCCCGGCTCTCCGATGAGGCAGGGATTATTTTTGGTGCGGCGGCTGAGGATTTGAATCAGGCGTTCAATCTCCCTTTCCCTTCCGATCACTGGATCCAGCTTTCCCTCAGCTGCCATTTGAGTCAGATTGCGGCTGTAGCTGTCCAGGGTAGGCGTTGCGCCGGAACGTCCCTGGGCGTGCCCTCCCTGAAGTTCTTCCCTGGAAGCAGGGGCATCCTCTCCCATAGCTGCCAAGAGATCCACATACAGCTTCTGTATATTGACCCCCATAGTATTTAAAAGGCGGCTTGCCACGCAGTCCCCCTCTCTGAGAATAGCGATCAAAATATGCTCTGTCCCGATCTGGGCCGCCTTAAAGCGGACTGCCTCCCGGTAACTGTTTTCGATCACGCGGCGTGCCCTGGGAGTGTAGGAAGCCTGATCCGCTGTCTGCACAGCCGGATTCGGTGCGATCAACTGGCTCACCAGCTGGGTCACCCGCTCCTCCTCCACTCCATTTTCCTCCAGCACGCTGGCTGCCACGCCAGTGCCTTCCTGCAGCAGTCCTATGAGCAGATGCTCCGTCCCCACATAACCGTGGCTTAAAGCCTCCGCCGCCTCCACTGCCAGCCCCAAAGCCTCCTGGGCCTGCGGCGTATATCGTTCCATCATATCCTTATGTCCTCCTTGCAAGCATAATCTTCCCCACAGCAGATCCTATTATGGAAATAGACCGAAAATCTTACACTAATTCCGGAAGATTCTGCCGTATATAAGCCGCCCTGGCGGCATCTAATCCCTCTTTATCCAAAGGCTGCTTCCACCAGATATTCAAGCTGGCTGGTTTGATCCCCAGGATCAAGCTGTACAGGGAACATTCCCTGCTAAACTGCAGCAGCCCATCTGCCTCCCCTGCGATCAGCTGGGAGAGGAATATCCTGGCGTCTTTTTCCGTAATCCTTCTGGCATATTTTAACACTCCATAGGATTTATACGCCTCATCCTCCCGTTCCAGGCGGCGGGCATCCAAGGCTGCATTTCTCATACGGGTCTCCTGGTTATTCAACTGGGAAGCGGCCTTAGACACCAGCTCCAGGATCTCCCGCTCCGACTGTCCCAGGGTTCTTTGGTTGGATACCTCATAAAAGCCCCCGTAATTTTCATTTCCCTCGCCGCACAGCCCCCGTATGGCTGCGCCGAACCGTCCCATATCCGCCACAATACTCTGAAATTTTCTCACCTGGGACAGAGTAGGGAGATGGAGGACTACACAGGCCCGAAGCCCTGTCCCCACATTGGTGGGAAATGAGGTGAGGTAACCGTATTTCTCATCAAAAGCATAGGAAAAATGTTCATTCACATAATCGTCCACCACATCTGCCCTCTGCCAAAGCTCCTCCAGAGAAAGGCCGGGGGCAAGAAGCTGGATCCGTATATGGTCATCGCCTCCCAGCACAATGCTTTCGGATTCATCCTCTGACATCAGAAGACCCGAGGCTTCTCTTTTGTTCACCGTAGCCATATTTAAAATGCGCCGTTCCCGGAGGGCCAGCTTATCCAGATCCGCCAGCTTATCTAACCGGCAAAACCGGTACGGCTTCCCCTCTTTGTCCTCCGCTTCACTCAGCCCTTCCCGAAGACGCTCCACCATTTCCTGGCACTGGGCAGGCTCCATACGGGAAGGAAAGACATATTCATCCCAGTTTCTTGCAAGGCGCACCCTGCTGTACATTACATTGGAGCCATGCTCCTCCATATGCTCAAACCATTTACTCACAGCCCTTCGCCTCCTTCCGAAGCTCCCTCACCCGGTCTCTAAGCTGGGCGGCCTGCTCATAATCCTCTTTCTGCAATGCTTCTTTCAGCTGTGCTTCCAGCCCCCGTATCTCCTTTTTCAGAGCTGCTGTTTCCGCGCTGCCGTTCCCTGTCTCTCCCTCTGTTTCCTCTCCGCCGGAGGGCTGTATCTGCTCCGGGATCTCAGGAACCTCCTTCTCAAAGGAGCTCTTAAACTTAGGCTGCTTTCCCTTGTGGCTCTCGCTCCCCTGAAGCTGCTTCATCTTATCGCTGATCAGCAGGTCAAACACACCGTAACAATCCCCGCATCCAAACCGGCTGTCTTCCACAAAGTCGTCAAAGCTGGTACCGCAGGTAGGACATACCACCTGGCCCCTGATATCAGCTTCATCTTCATCGTCCTCCAGTCCCAGCAGGCCGGAAAGCAGTTTTCCCAGAGGAAAATCCCCCTCCAAAATAGCCGAATACTGACCCAGATCCAATTCCTTCGCACAGTGGGAACAGAGGTTGTGCTCTGTCTTTACCCCATTGACGATCTCTGTATATTTGATCGTCGCTTCTCTGATCTTACATCTCTCACACAGCATACCCATCCTCCATGATCTCCAGTCCGGGCTCCATCCGTTTTTACGAAAAACAGACAGGCCTTAATCCTCCTCACAGCCCTCGTCCGGCTTTTTGCATCCTCTGGTATATCTGTCAAAAATGTCATCTACCAGCTCATGAACCTCCGCTCTGGTGATATTTTTGCAGATGCCCCATGCCAAAACCACGTCCAGATTCCTGCGCATATCCTCCAATGCCTGTATCTTATCCACATCCAGGCTGACCACGGCGCCCTTTCTCCGGTCCAGCTTGACAAAGCCGTCCTGCCGCAGTACGGAATATGCTTTATTTACTGTATGCATGTTGATCCCGATATAATCGGCCATCTGGCGCACAGAGGGAAGCGTATCCCCTTCCCGTATCCGGTCCGTGGCAATTCCCATGATGATCTGATTGCGCAGCTGTATATAGATCGCCTCATCACTGTTGAAATCAATCTTTAGAACCATAAAATCACCATCTTTCGTCTGCTTCACCAAGAAAGTTATATTTGTTCTACAGATAGTATAACACCTGTTATCTTAATCATAACAGGGAAATCCTGTTTCGTCAAGGAAAACTGCCCCCTCTTTCGCTCCCACTCTCTCCAAAAAATTTTCCTATCATAGAGCAGGAGGGACGCCTGCCCTCATGGCCGCGTCCCCCCTGACCTACGTTCTTCCTGACCTACGTCCTTCCTGACCTACATTCTTCCTGTCTGTATCTTCTCTATAAAAATCCGGCAGGCTCCCCTCCAAACATTCACTTTAGATATGCAGCAGCTTTACAGCCAGCTGGAAATAGATGATCAAGCTTACTGCATCCACGATCGTAGTGATCAGGGGCGCTGCCATGATCGCCGGATCCAGATGAAGCACCTGGGCAATGATCGGAAGGGTACAGCCAATGGTTTTTGCCACCATGACCGTAGCCCAAAGGCTCAAAACAACGGTAAGGCAGAGCATCTCCTGCCCCGGATAGCGCAGGGCCAGCTGGATAAAATTGACTAACCCCAAAAGAATGCCTACAATAATTCCTACCCGAAGCTCTTTCCAAACCACCTTAAAAATGTCTCGCGTCTCAATTTCCCCCACAGCCATTCCGCGGATGATCATGGTGCTGCTCTGGCTTCCTGCATTTCCCCCTGTATCCGTCAGCATAGGGATAAAGGTCACTAACAGGGGAAGGACAGCAAAAGCCGCCTCATACCGGGCTAGGATGCTGCCTGTGACCATGCTGCTGACCATAAGGATCAGCAGCCATGCCAAACGGTTTTTCGCCAGGGCAAATACCCCTGTTTTCAGATACGGCTTTTCACTTGGAAGCATAGCCGCCATTTTTTCAAAATCCTCTGTGGCCTCCTGTTCCATCACGTCTACCACATCGTCCACAGTGACGATCCCCACCAGGCGGTTTTCGTGATCCACCACAGGAAGGCTTAAAAGGTCGTATTTGCGGAAGCTCTCCGCCACCTCCTCCTGGTCATCCGTCGTCACAGCCTTGATCACGTGGGTGTCCATAATATTTCCAATGATTTCTTCGTATGGGTGCATCAGCAGATCTTTGACTGTTACGACACCCTCCAGCGTCCGCTTGGCATCCATCACGTAACAGGTGTAGATCGTTTCCTTATCCACACCGTGCTTGCGGATATAGGCAAATGCCTCCTGGACGGTCATGCGCTGCTTCAGCCCCACATATTCCGCCGTCATAATACTGCCGGCGCTTCCCTCCGGATACTTTAAAAACTGGTTGATCAGCTGCCTTGTGTCCGGTGTGGAATTTTTTAATACCCTCTTTACCACATTCGCTGGGAGCTCCTCCAGCATATCCACGGCGTCATCTACAAACAAGTCGTTCACAATGGCGCTGAGCTCCGAATCCGTGATGCTGTTAATGATGTGCTCCTGCTTTTCCACCGGGAGGCAGGCAAAAACATCGCTTGCCTGTTCCTTGGACAGCATACGGTATACCACCACTGTCTTTTCTGAATCCAGTTCCTCCATAAAGGCAGCGATGTCCATCTCGTTCATCTCTGCCAGCCTTTCCTTGAGAAGCCGCAGCTGGCGGTCCTCCAACAGCTCTAAAAGCTCCTTGAGATCAAAAATGTTCTGCATGTTTTTCCTTCCATGAATGGTGATGACATCCGGAAGCAGAGATAACATTTTTATACAATAAAAGCCATCTGCATGTCACATTCAGCAGATGGCTCATCACAAACACCAGGATCCTACAGATCCTGCAAACGAAAAAACGGCAGTGAAAGCAAAGGGGAGTCCAAAGCCGCCGGCGCTGCTCCCACTACCACATGTTCATGATAATTGTCTGCTTCCGTTTTATGACTTCGACCTTCCACTTCGGTTCACTTCCTTTCTTTTTTATTTTATGGGATCTTTAAGCCGGCAGACAAAAAACTGCGCTGCCGGTTCCGTCCTTTTACAGAATAACAGCACTTGTCAAAAAAATCAACCCTTAACTTAAAACCTGCATATTTGTAACCGGCTGACTCCCTTAACCTTCTGCCCCTCTTAACCTTCTGTCTCCCTTAACCATATGATACTATTAGATTCCCAATGACAGGAGTGATCTTATGACTGAAACTGCTGTGGCGCTGACACCGCTCCACTATGCTTATCTGGCAGGCGTAGCTGTCATACTGACTGTGATGATCCTCAAAAAGGACACCCCGGCAGTCTGTGTGGCCTTCCTGTTTATCCTGGGCCTTTTAGGTCTGGGATCTGTGGCAGGAGGCATCATGACCGTATTCTCCGCCATTTTATACGCAGGAAAGGAGTTCATGGAGGTACTTGCCACGATTGCCCTGGTAACCGCCCTCTCCCTCTGCCTGAAAGATCTTGGAAGCGACCGCCTTATGATGGCCCCCATGGCAAGGGTGATGAAAAATCCTTCTCTGGCATGGTGGATCCTGGCTCTTACCATGTTTATTTTTTCCCTCTTTCTCTGGCCCAGCCCGTCTGTGGCCCTGGCCGGAGCCATCATGCTTCCCCTGGCCCTTAAAACAGGGCTGAATCCCCTCATGGCGGCCATGGCTATGAATCTGGCCGGACACGGCTTTGCCTTGAGCTATGACGCCGTGATCCAGGGAGCTCCCGCTATCTCCGGGGCAGCAGCGGATCTGGAGGCCCCCCAGATCCTGACACAGGCATGGCCTTTGTTCTGGTGCATGGGTATTGTCACCCTCCTCAGCGCATATCTCTTAAACAGGAGAAAACTGACCGCCCCCGTTGCCAAAAGCAGCAGAGAGGATCGTTTCCCTGCGACCGATCAAAAGGCTCCTATGCCCGAAAAGGAAACCTCCTATGCCGCCCTCTTTATAGCCATCGCCGCTCCTATTGCCTTTGCTGCAGTTCTGGCGGTCATGGCCTTTCAGGGGTTAAAAGGAGGGGAAGCCACCAGCATGGTTTCCGGAACTGCCCTTTTGCTGACCTGCCTTGGAGCTTTTCTTGGATTCAAAGGCCGCTGTCTGGAAAAAATTACTGGCTATGTCACTGACGGCTTTCTTTTTGCCGTCCGCATCTTTGCCCCTGTGATCCTCATTGGCGCTTTCTTCTTTTTGGGAGGCGATGGGATCACCGTGATCATGGGCGGGACTGAGAGCACCGGACTTATGAACGACTGGGCTTGCTGGCTGGCTCAAAATGCACCGCTCAACCGGCATGCTGCGGCTGTCATCCAGCTGGTGACTGGAGCCCTCACTGGGCTGGACGGATCTGGTTTTTCCGGCCTTCCCCTGACCGGCGCACTGGCGAAAACCTTTGGCGTTGCCACAGGAGCCTCGGTTCCCATTCTGGCAGCTTTAGGCCAGATCGGAGCCATCTTTACAGGAGGCGGAGCCATTGTCCCCTGGGCCATTGTCCCTGTGGCGGCTGTCTGCGGTGTGGATCCGCTGCGTCTGGCGGCCAAAAACCTGATCCCCATTCTCATCGGCTTTGCTTTTACACTGGTGCTGGCCTGTATTCTTCTGTAACCACAAACGGCCGGGAATACCGCCAAACAGTAAAACCGGCGCGGCCACCCCGGCCCTGACCAAAAAGGAGGTAGAAAACGATCATGTGCCGATTCATTGGGTTTTACCACCCACACAAACATTATTTAAAAGAAAGCAGACGCTGGCGGGCCGTTCTGGCAAACTGCACCCTCTGCCTGGAACGGGAATCCCTTCCAGGATCGGAAACGGTAAATCAGGAGGATACAGCTCTAAAAAGCGATCCTGCCTTCTGGTTATGGGAGCACGGCGGGCTGGGAGCAGCCCGACACCTCAAAACCAAGGAGGCTTCCTCCCCTTCTGCCTTTTCCATCTTCGTCCACAAAAGCTCAGGACAGACCTTTGCCCTTATCATGGACGGGGAATTGTATAACAGCTGTGATCTGAGAGACGAGCTGCGCCGGGAAGGCTATTCCTTTGAGACCTCCTCCGACCAGGAGATCGCATTAAAAAGCTATCTGGAATGGGGAACCGAGTTTGTAAACCATCTAAACGGCTCTTTCGCCATCGCCATTATGGACACGGCGGCCAGACGTCTTCTTCTGTTCCGTGATCCCATTGGATCAAAGCCCCTGTTTTATACGGTCATAGACGGGGAGCTCCTATTCTCCTCCCGGTTAAAAGGCCTCCTTTCCGTACCGGGCATAAACGCTGTCCTAAGCAGAGAGGGATTAAATGAAATCTTTTCCCTTGGTCCAGCCAGGACTCCCGGAGCAGGCATACTCAAAGGAATGAAGGAGGTTCCCGCCGGACATTTTCTCCTATATGGCCCAGATGGGATCTCCCTGACCACATACTGGAAGCCCGTAAGCCGCCCTCACACAGACTCTTGGGAGCGCACCGCTAAAACCACGGCTTTCCTGGTGGAGGATGCGGTAAAACGCCAAATGAACACCGTTTCCCCTCTATGCTCCTTTCTCTCTGGGGGACTGGATTCCAGCCTGGTGTCCTCCATCTGCTCCAGGGAATTAAAAAAGCAGGGAAAGAAACTGACCACCTTCTCCTTTGACTTTTCAGGAAATAAGGACTTTTTTAAGCCTAACTCCTTTCAGCCCTCCAGAGATCAGCCCTATGCTGAGAAAATGGCAGCCTTTCTCGGAACAGACCACCACACGTTAGAGTGTACCAGCAAAACCCAGGCGGACCGGCTAATGGATTCTGTACTGGCCCACGATCTGCCTGCTATGGGAGATATTGATTCCTCCATGCTCCATTTCTGTTCCATGGCAGCCGGTCAGGCGGGAACTGCCCTCACCGGAGAATGCGCAGACGAAATCTTCGGCGGCTATCCCTGGTTTCACCGGCCGGAATGTTTCAATGCCCATACCTTTCCCTGGACCATGGATTTGGCCCCCAGAAAAGCCCTTCTGCGGCAGGACTTTCTGGAATATCTGAATATGGAGGAATATGTGGCAGAAGCCTATGAAGCCTCCGTCTCCCAGACCCCTATGCTCCCTGAGGACGGGCCTGAGACAAGGGCTCGAAGGCGCATTGCGTGGTTAAATCTCACCTGGTTTATGCAGACCCTTTTAAACCGCATGGAACGGGCCAGCTCCTTTAACGGCCTTACAGCCAGAGTTCCCTTTGCCGACCGGCGCATCATTGAATATCTCTGGAACGTGCCCTGGGAGATGAAGGCAAAGAACGGGATCCCAAAAGGACTTTTGCGTGAGGCCGCCAAAGGCTTTTTGCCGGGGGAGATCCTAAACCGCAGAAAATCTCCCTATCCTAAAACCTATGATACTGCCTACGAAGCCCTACTGGCAGACCGGTTAAGGGAAGCAGTCCACGAAACAAACTCCCCCTTATTGGAATTTATAGACAAAAAGAAACTGGAGAACTTTCTGTCCAGCCCCTCCGATTACGGAAAACCATGGTACGGCCAGCTGATGGCAGGCCCCCAGATGATGGCCTATCTGCTGCAGATCCATTTCTGGATCCGGGCGTATAAGATCACGGTTGCAGATTAAGCTGTACAAAACAAAAAAGGAGGGAAGACGCAGGATACGGTTTTGCTCCTGCGCATCTTCCTCCTTATTTCTCAAATTTCTGTATTTTTTTCTACTGAGCCAGGGCCTCAAAAATCAGCTTTCCAACCACAGAGCCGCCGTCCAAAAGGCCGATGGATTTTTCTCCATAATAAGCAGCCCTTCCGTGTACGGACTTCATGGCTTTTGTGGACTCAGAGCCCTCTGCCGCTGCCTGAGCTGCCTTTGAAAGCGCTTCCTCCTTGGAAGCTCCCTTGTTATCAAGAAGAACCTGGGCAGCTGGATAGATGGAATCCAGGATGGTCTTCTCGCCCGGCTTTGATCCGGCCTTATCCATGATCTTCTGGACACCGGCCATCACTGCCTCAGCAAAGTCTGCCATATCTGCCTCTGTCTTTCCCTTTAAGGATTTTGCCATCCCCATAAATGCAAAGGAAATAATGGTTCCGAGACTGGATGGAGCTGCCTCGTTGAACACGCCTCCTGTCTGCATGAAGATCTTTCCAAGATCCGTTTCCTCTGTGCTCTCCACAAATGCAGCTGCGGCCGCAAATCCCTCGCTCATGGAAACGCCCAGATCACCATCTCCGTTCTGCTGATCCAGCTTGATCAGATAATCCTTATTCTCAGCCATGATCTGACTGATCTTCTTCATTCCTTCCCTTACTGATGATGCATTCATTTCCGTACCCTCCATTTTGTGAACTTGAGTTTCCTATTTATTCCAGTTTGTGTAGAATGGCGTCTTAGCAGGAGCTGCAAGGAGTTCCTTTAACTGGTCATCTAACTTAAATACAGTAACAGAAAGTCCAGCCATCTCCATAGAGGTCGCATACTCGCCCACATGAGGCATAAAGATCTTCACGCCCTTCTCCTCCAACAGCTGATGCACTCTGCGATACACGATCAGCTGTTCTTCCATAGGAGTAGCTCCCAGTCCATTTACCATAACGGAAACCTCGTCCCCCTCAGCCAAAGGCATGTCAGCGGTGATACGGGCTACCAATGTCTCTGCCACTTCATCAGCGGTCATCATTTTTCTTACTTCAATGCCCTTCTCGCCGTGGATACCCATTCCGATCTCGATCTCATCCTCTGCGATCTGGAAGGTAGGCTCTCCTACCTGAGGAACGATACAGGGAGTGAGGGCAACGCCCATGGTACGGATATTGTCCAGGGCCTTTTGGGCAACCCCAGCCACCTCATCCAGGTTCATCATCTTTTCAGCTGCTGCTCCGGCCACCTTGAAAGCATATACCATGCCAGCTACGCCGCGGCGCTTCTCCTTTGTCTCTGCAGGGCTGCTGGCCACGTCGTCTTTTACGCGGACCGTCTTTGTCTCCACATCGTCCATTTCCACCATCTCGCAGGCCATATCAAAATTCATGTTATCGCCGCCGTAGTTTCCATATAAGCAGAGAACGCCGCTTCCGTGGTCACATGCCTTGATCATGTCAGCCATCTTCTTTGCAGAGGGGGAGGCAAATACATTTCCCACCGCGCATCCGTCTAACATTCCCTGTCCCACATATCCCAGGAATACAGGAAGATGTCCGCTTCCACCAGCGGTCACAATACCTACCTTGCCCTCTGCCACAGGATAATTGGTAACCAGGATACGCTCATCCCCATTTAACAGCTTTACCTTATCGCCGTAAGCGTAAATGATCCCCTCCATTGTCTCTTTTACAAAATCTTCTGGCTTATTGATCAATTTTTTCATGACTGCTCTCCTTCTTTTTTAAGATATGAATATTCTGGATTTAAAACAATGCTCCTGCCACCTGACACCTCCAGGCTTGTACCTGTTATATAGGAAGCATGGCTGCTGCACAGAAATACAACAGGCCCTGCAATCTCCTCCGGCCTTGCCACCCGGCGCAAAAGGGTGTCATGTGCATTGCGGTTTAAATATTCTTCTTTGATGGTAGCCGCCACAGCTGGTGTGGCTGTAAAGCCCGGGAGCACGGAGTTGACCCGCACACCATAAGCAGCATATTCCCCTGCAAAGGACACGGCCAGCTTAATGACTGCCGCTTTTAGGGGGCCGTAAAGGGTACTGGCCCCTACGGTCCCGCAGCGGGCTGCCAGGGAGCTGATATTCACAATACTCCCTCCCCGTTCCTTCATATACCGGAAAGCTGCCTGGGTTCCGTATACTGTGCTGAAAAAGCACACCTTCACAATCCGTTCGATCTCGTCCTCCCGGTATTCTTCCCCTTCCTTCGGGAAGCTGGCCCCTACGTTATTGACCCAGCAGTCCAGGGAACCGAACCGCTCAAAGGCCTCCTTCGCTGTTCTGTATACCTCCTCCTCGCAGGTCATATCAGCCACAGCTCCGGCCACAGGCCCCAGGGGGCTTAAAGACTTGACTGCCTCCGCCACCTCGTCCTCATGCCTGGCACAGATCAATACATTGGCTCCCTCCTCAAGAAAGAGCTTTGCAGCAGCGTAGCCGATCCCTTTGCTGCCGCCTGTAACCACCGCTGTTTTTCCTCTCAGTCCCAAATCCATGATGCCACCTCATTTTTATAACAACCGGAATACCTCCACTGCTTTCCGGGTTCCTTCTCCTAAGCGCCCAGATAAGCTGCCTTTACCTTCGGATCCACCAGCAGGTCTTTGCCCTTTCCTTCCATAATGATCTTTCCAGTCTCAAGAACATATCCCCTGTCTGCAATGGACAGAGCCATGGAAGCGTTCTGCTCGATCAGAAGAATGGTTTTTCCCATATCCCGGATCTTTAAGATCAGATCAAAAATGTCCTCTACGATAATGGGAGCCAGACCCAGAGACGGCTCGTCCAGCATTACAATATCGGGATCCATCATCAGCCCTCTGGAAATGGCAAGCATCTGCTGCTCGCCTCCTGACAAGCTTCCTCCTGCCTGAGTGATACGCTCCTTCAGACGCGGGAACAGGGTGTACTGCTCCTCGATCAGTTCATTGACCCTGGCCTTGGAAAGCTTTGGATTTCCAAGAGATCCTGCGATCAGATTTTCATATACAGAGAGGGCCGGGAAGATCTTTCTTCCCTCGGGCACATGGCACATGCCCATCTTTACGATCTTATCCGGGGCCATTTTGGAAATATCCTGTCCCTTAAAGGAAACAGAACCGCCCGCCTTTGCCACCAGGCCGGAAATCGCGCCCAGAGTGGTGGTTTTTCCTGCTCCGTTGGAACCAATAAGGGTAATGATCTCCCCCTTTTCTACATGAAAGCTGATTCCTGAAAGAGCTGTAATATATCCATAGTTTACTGACAGATTCTCAACTTTAAGCATGAACCTTCACCGCCTCTCCCGCAATGATTCCCTTGCCGAAATATGCCTCCTGAACCTGCTTGTTCGCCTTGATCTCATCCGGCGTTCCCTCGCAGATCTTCTGTCCGAAATTCAGTACCAGGATACGGTTGCAGGAATTCATAACGAATTTCATATCGTGCTCAATTACGGCGATGGTATAACCGCCCTCATTCAGCATCTCGATAAACTCCATCAGCTCCTGAGTCTCTAAGGGGTTCATACCAGCTGCCGGCTCATCAAGAAGGAGGATATAGGGCTCCAGAGCCAGCGCTCTGGCGATCTCTACCTTTCTCTGCATTCCATAAGCCAGGTTGCCTGCCATGGTATCCCTGTACTCAAACAGGCCGATGGCCTTTAAGATCTCCTCGCTCTTTGCAATCGCGTACTCCTCATCCGCCTTATACTGTTTTGTGTGTACAATGGCGTCGAACATGTTGGTCTTAGTACGGATATGGCAGCCGATCTTTACATTGTCCAGCACGCTCATGAACTTAAAGAGCTGCAGGTTCTGGAAGGTTCTTGCCATACGTTTTCTTGCCACCTTCTCAGCGGAAAAGCCTGTCACATCCTCTCCCATCAGGTATACCTTTCCCTTGGTAGGGGTATACATTCCCGTACACATATTGAAGAATGTGGTTTTTCCTGCTCCGTTTGGCCCGATAATGCCGAAAATATCGCCTGGCATAACCTTCATATCTACGTTGTCTACCGCTTTCAGGCCGCCGAAATACTTGCAAAGCCCCTTTGACTCAAGGATCGGAACATTTTTATCAATGGAATCAAAATCTATCATGCTTTTTTCACCTCCGCTGCCTTCTTGCCTTTGCCATCTTCCTTTTTCTGGATCTCACCGCCAGCTAAGATGGAATCGGAAGCGCCCATCAGACCCTGAGGACGTACCCACATCATAAAGATGATGATAACGGCGTAGATCACATATCTCCAGTTTTCCAGGAAGCGCAGTGCCTCTGTCAGGATCGTAACAATGGCGGAACCTAAGATCGGCCCTAACAGTGTTCCCTGTCCGCCAATAACTACCATTGCCAGCACGTTAAAGCCTGTATCTGTGGTAAACTGGGAGGACTCGATATAATTTACGAAGGGAGCATATGCAGCTCCGATAATGCCGGCCCAGAAAGCGCCGTACATAAAGTTCGTACATTTGCTGCGGCTTGTCTCAACACCCAGGGACTTAGCGGCCACCTGATCCTCTCGGATGGCCATCCATGCGCGCCCTACTCTGGATTTTAACACTCTTGCAGTCACAAACAGGAATACAATTCCGATAATGAGGAAGATAAAGTAATAATATTTTGGCTTAAACATTTCCAGACCGAAGAAATTCGGATAAGGGATCTGTTTGATTCCCAGGGCTCCTCCTGTAACAGGGGTCCAGGTCTGGGCAATGATACGGATAATCTCAGAAGCTCCCAGGGTGACAATGGATAAATAAATACCGGAAAGCTTCAGCGTAGGAAGGCTGACGATCAATCCTACCAGAGCAGCCAGGATACCGGCGATGGGAAGCACGATCCAGAAGTCGATCCCTACATTCTTTGTCAGGGCTGCACAGGCATAAGCGCCGATAGCGAAGAAACCTGCCTGGCCCAGACAAGTCTGGCCGCTGTAGCCGTTGATCACGTTTAAGGAACCTGCCAGAGTGGCATACATCATAATGGTACAGATATAGCGCAGGATCAGCGCCTGTTTTACCACAAAAGGAAGGATAATGGAGACCACAAGAAGCGCCAGCAGCACAGGAAGCTTATGGTTCTCATAAAATGTCTTGGCCTGCTTCATTATACTCTCACTCCTTTCTTACTTACAAATCCCTGAGGACGGATCAAAAGAACCAGGATCAGGAAACCAAATGCAAATACATCACGGAAGGTAGCGGCTGAAACAGCAATTCCCAGGTTCTCAATGATACCGATACACAGTCCTCCAAGAGCTGAGAACCGGATGTCCACCAAACCTCCCAAAACGCTGGCCGCAAATGCCTTCATACTGTAGATACCGCCCATAGTAGCGGATACAGAGTAATAATAGATACATAACAGGATACCTGCAATTCCGCCCAAACCGGAGCCGATACAGTTTCCGATCATAGCGGTACGCTTTACATTAATTCCTACCAGGTAAGCGGCATCCTTATTCTGGCTTACCGCTCTTAACGCAATACCCCATTTTGTCTTGTTGAAGAACAGGGTCAGGGCTGTTGCCAGCACGATCACCAGCACGATCACCACGATCTGAAGCAGCTTGATATCCAGACGAACACTACCTAACATCAAGGTAAATGTCTTATTTTCGATAATATTTAACACCGGCTTTGTCTCTGGTCCGAATACGATCTGAGCCAGGTTTTTGATCAGCATACTGATACCAATGGTACACAGCAGTGAAATGTGTCTCGGTGCATTAAAGAATTTCTCATAGCAAAGCTTATAAACAACAATACCGATCAGGAAAGATCCGGTAAAGGCTGCTAAAATAGCCAGAGGCAGATTATTGCCAAACAGTAAAAAGATATAATAGGACGAGAAGGCTCCAATAACCATGATCTCGCCGTATGTAAAAGTAACCATTCCCACTACGCCGACGATAACGGAATAGCCAATAGCCATCAATGCATAGATGGAGCCCTGACATAAGCCGTTGATCAGCTGATTTAATACATATTCCATATCCATACCTCTCTCGAAGCTCTTCGTTGAAAAAGGCGGCAGGCCCGGAACCTGGCCTTAAGCCACCATTCCGGCCTGCCGCCTTTTGTATTCCTGCAAGGAAGGCTTAATAGCCTTTTACTTTTTAATTAAAGTCCCTCAGCACCGTACTCAAAGCCTTCCAGGATCACCCATTTTGCATCCTTTACGCCGCAGATCATGTACTGACGCTCAATATCTCCGTCTGGTGTAAAGTTAAGAGCTCCTGTAACGCCCTCGTTCTGGCTCTCAGCCAGAGCCTGCTGGATCGCATCGCGGGTGATCTCCCCGTCGCCGATCTTCTCGATCGCGTTGGCGATCAGATAGACACAGTCATATGCACAGGCCGGATGGATGGTTGGCTTAAAGCCTGCCTTCTCCTCAAACTCAGCTGCCCATTTTGCAAGTGTCTCGTTGTTCTCATCAAAGAAGAAAGGAGAAGTAACGATCAGGTTGTCCGGTGTGGTCAGCTGGCCGATCAGCTGCTCAGAGGTTCCAGGCCCTAATGCAACGTGCTGAATGTCCCAGCCTGCTGCATCCGCCTGATTGAAGATAGCTGCCACGGAATCACCCTGGTCCATAACTACCAGACAATCCGGGTTAATAGAACGCATCTTTGTGATCAGGGAGCTGAAATCCTTCTCTCCGGCTGCATACTTCTCAACCGTTACATCTAAGCCTTCCTTCTCTGCCTGCTTCATAAAGTTGTCATAACATGCCAGACCCCAGTCGCTGTCCACACGGATTACGGCGATCTTCTGAGCATTTAAGTACTTTTTCAGTATGTACTTTGCCAGATAAGGAGCCTCTGCGTCCTGACGTCCCATGATACTGAAGCAGTATTTGCTCATATTTGCATAATCGGGAGCGGAAGCAGTTGGGCTTAACTGTACAATGCCGTAGCGGTCTACGATCTCTGCATTGGCCTTGCAGGCGCCGGAGGTAAAGTCTCCTAAGATAGCCATTACGCTTTCGTCCTCTGCAAAGTTAGTAGCCATATTGGAGGATACCACTGCATCACCCTGTGTATCCTTGATCTCGATCTCAAACTTGTGGCCGTTGATGCCGCCCTTTGCGTTGATCTCGTCAATTGCCATCTGGAAGCCGATCTGGAACCCCTTTCCATACTCAGCATAGTTTCCGGTAAGAGGAGCAAGCCCTCCCAATTTGA
>CABQJX010000027.1 GCA_902464595.1 uncultured Lachnoclostridium sp.
GCCAGTCCTCTACCTTTACATAACTGTTGACCACATCCTTATAGTTTAAGATGGTGCTGTTCATAGTGCGTATTTTTTCTCTCTGTTTCCTGTATAAAATATAGGCTTTGGCAACTTCCGTATAGCCTGTTTGTTCCAGCACATGCTCCACGCTGTCCTGGATCTCCTCCACAGAGATCTTCCCATCCTTCATCTTTCCCTGGAAATCTGCAGTCACCCGCAGGGCCAAAAGCTCTAAAATCTCCTGACTATATTCCTTTGACGTAGCGCGGAACGCTTTCTTTACCGCCTCTGTGATCTTGCTCAGCGAAAATTCTGCAATCGCGCCATCCCGTTTTACCACCTGGATCATGTTACCTGCTCCTCCTTCAGACGGCGGCCTCCCGAACCAGACAGGATACCGCCCTTCACCCTTTATTATTTCGCGGCTGGGACAAAAAGGCTGCGGCCCTGTCCCTGCCTGCTGCAAATGAGCTATGTCCCCATTATAGCAGAGTGCCTTTTAAAACACAATATCTATGTTTTATGTTTTATTTTTAACCATATATTGTGCTTTTATCCGCGGTGGCTTTTAATCAGAGACAAGACCTGCAAACAGCTCAGCCGGTACGTATGCTTTTACTCCGATTCCGTCTTCCCGGTATTCCTCTGACAAAAGCTGACCATACCTGCGTATAGTCTGGATCCTTCCGGCCTGGCTGTAGGGATATACCTTTTCCAGGTACACTCTTCTGTTCCTGATAATGGATGTTACAATATCAGCCAGCTGATCCAATCCCTCCCCTGTTTTTGCAGAGATACGGACCTGATAGTCCGCCGAAAAGTCTCTTGGGATCACAGGATCCTCCGGATCTTCCTTTTCCTTCCAGGCGTCCACTTTGTTGAATACGGTCACAACTGTCTTGTCCGTGATCCCCAGTTCCCGAAGCGTCTCCCGGACCACATGCATCTGCATATCCATCTGGGGGTTAGAGCAGTCCACCACATGAAAAATAATATCGCTGTAACGGGCCTCCTCCAGAGTGCTCCTAAATGCCTCGATCAGGTGATGGGGAAGCTTGCGGATAAATCCCACGGTGTCGGTAAGAAGGATCTGCTGGCCGTCCTCCAGGGTCCAGGCGCGGGTCGTGGGATCCAGGGTGGCAAACAACTTGTCCTCTGCCAGGATGCCTGCTCCTGTCAGCCGGTTTAACAGTGTGGACTTGCCTGCATTGGTGTATCCCACAATAGCTGCTGACAGGGCGAAATTCTTTTCCCTTTGCTGCCTGGTCACTTCCCGGTGGCGTTTAACCCCTGAAAGCTCCTCCTTTAACTGCCCGATCCTCTGATGGATCAGACGGCGGTCTGTCTCCAGCTTTTTCTCTCCCGGTCCTCTTGTTCCGATGCCTCCTCCCAGACGGGACAGGGAAGCCCTCATCCCCACCAGACGCACAGCCCTATATTTAAGCTGGGCCAGCTCTACCTGTATTTTTCCCTCGCTTGTATTAGCTCTGGCTGCAAAAATATCCAGTATCACCATGGTGCGATCCATGACCTTTGTATCCAGGGCATCCTCCAGATTTCTCAGCTGGGCCGGGCTTAATTCATCGTCACAGATGATCCCCGTGGCCTTTGTATCCCACAAAAGCTCCCGGAGCTCATCAATCTTTCCCTTTCCCAGATAGGTCCCCGGGTGAACCTTCTCCCGGTTCTGGATCATCCTGCCGATGGAAACAGCCCCGGCTGTACAGGCCAGCTCCTCCAATTCATCTAAGGAGGCGTTTGTATCCTCCTCCCCGGATGCATTTACTGCTACCAGGATCACCTGCTCCTGTAATTCGCTTAAATCAATCAATCCTGCCATCCTTACCTCGTTTTCAAAAATGTGATCTCATGCTCCGCCGCCTCATCCGGTCCAAACTGAGCCACGAAATCCTCAAACAGCTTCAGCGCCTTATCATACTCCTGCAGATATTCGCAGGCAACTGCCCGGTTGTAAGTGATCTCCCTCAAGAGCCGTGTATGCTGATCGGTCAGGCTGGAATCCTTCTCTGACTGTGAGGGCTTTTCTTCTTCCCCTTTTTGGGAAGTCTTATCTGAGGAGGCCTTCTCCTTTCCTGCTTCAGCCACTGCTGCGGATGCCGCCGAAATCCCCTTGTCAAACGAATCGTAAGCACCCTGGTAATCCTGGGAAGCCATCTGGCACAGGCCCATCTGATTATAAATCTCACCGTGATCCATCCCCCCTGCCGCTGCACTTTCATAAAGAGCCAGCGCCTTATCATACTGCTCCTGATCCATAAAGGCCCCGCCTACAGCTAAAAGGGCAGAAAGCCTTCCGGCTGCCGGGCTGTCTTTCTTATTGTCCGCTGCCAGGGCCGCCTCATATTTCTCCTCTGCGGAAATCCCATCTCCCTGTCTGGCGTAGCAGACTGCCTGGAGATAGAGATACTCCGGATGATTTCTGTCAATTTCCAGCAAAAGGTCATAGGTATGGAGGGCCGCTCCATAATCCTTCAGCATAAACTCCGCCTCTGCCCGGTATAAGAGCACATCACGGTTAAATTCCTCTGCTTTTTTTCCAGACTTTTCCAAAGCCTCATCAAAGGCTCCTACCGCCCCCGCATAATCCCCGGACTCCAGTTTTTCAATCCCCTGTTCCCGCAGCTGCCTCTTTTTGGAGGTCGTCAGATAGGAGATCAGGTTCACCGTTCCCCAGGCGATCAGGATAACCAGAAAAATGCATACGGCCCAGGCGGTCAGAGCCCGGATCAGCCTCTTTCTCCTGCGCCTTCTTCTCTCACTGGCCGGTATCCGCCGCACACTTTTACCCGCTCCCTGGGAACCCCTGGCTCCGCCTGTCCTTCCCGGACTGCGTCTTCCCTGTCTGTTATTTCCCATCTTATCTGTTACCTCGCATCTGTGCTTCCGAAACCGCCGTTGCGCACCTGGCTGCATTCATCATCCACGGTAATGCCGTAAGGCAGGAAAATTCCCTGAGCAAAGCCTGCGCCTGCTGCCAGCTCCACATTTTTTCCTTCCCTGGAGTCATTTGTGACCTTAATAAACATATGGCCCTCGTTATCAGAATAAAAATAATCGCTGTCAATAATCCCCACTGTGTTGTTCAGCTGCAGCCGGTACTTAAATCCCAGGCTGCTGCGCGGAAAGATCTCAAGCACCCATCCTCCGTCGATCTCCACACGGATCCCTGTAGGGATCTTAACCGTTTCACCTGGTTTTAAAACCAGAGGAACCGGGGCAAAAAAATCATATCCTGCAGATCCTGACGTCGCTCTTTCCGGCAGGCGGATCCCATCATAGATGCGGCGGATCTCCTCCTTAGAAGTGCCCGGGAAAGAGTCCTCCCAATCTGCCTCAAACTGTTCCAAACTTACTTTATGAAATTTTGCAATCCTCTGCATATTCTCTCTCCTATTCTCTTTTTATCCTTCTCTTACAGCAGTCAGCCGAAAAAGGATGCCCAATGCTTCTTGTCCGTTTTAAACGGACAAGAAGACGGTTGGCTGAACTGTTACATTTTATCATATCCCCAAGAAATTTGCCACTTGATTTTGCCTTCTTCAATTTTTGCATTTTCCAGTCGAAAGGGAAACTGTAAAATACGAAAGCGCGATTATTCACTATATAGTGTCTATTTCTTGCACTTCTTTTCAGCCTGATGTTTTTTCCCTGTCTGGGATACAATAATACGGAACTGGAAATGCAGCAGAACTAGAACTATAACGGTGGTGACAAAAATGAGCTATGAGCTGGAACGTATTGAGGAGCTTTGCGCAGAACGTGGGTGGAGCCATTACCGCCTGGCTATGGAAATGGATACCTCGCCCAATAATATTGGAAATCTTTTCCGGCGCACCACAGTCCCCAGTATCCCCACCATCCGCCGGATCTGTGATGTCATGGGGATCACCATGGCACAGTTTTACAGCTCAGACGGTGCGCGTCTCACCCTCACTGAGCAGCAAAAGAGGCTCTTAGACTTGTATGACCGGCTGACTCCCACGGATAAATCCAGGGCAGAAGCTTATATGGAAGGCCTTTTGGCCAAAAGCTGACCCGCTTTATCCAACCATATGTGTTGGAATGAAACGGGTCTTTTTGCAGCTACTCCAGAACGGTCTTTAACTCCTCCTCTACCTGAGCCCGTATCTGCGCCTCCTCCTCCGGCCCCAAATCCGGCAGGTCGTCCAAGGATCCCACACCGAACCGGCGCAAAAATTCTTCGGTTGTGGCAAACAGTGCCGGACGGCCCGGCGCATCCAGACGGCCCGCCTCGTAAACCAGGTTATATTCCACCAAACGGTTTACCGCGTGATCCGATTTCACCCCACGGATCTTCTCGATCTCCATCTTTGTCACCGGCTGTTTATAGGCGATAATGGATAATGTTTCCAGCATCACTTCTGACAGAACCTGCTTTTTAGGAGCGGATGCCACCCGTATAAGATTTTCATAATATTGGGCTCTGGTGCACATCTGATAGCTGTCCTCCAGCTGCAGGATCTCCATCCCCCTGTGCTGGCCGCTGTAACGCTTCATCAGCCGTTCCACCGCTTCCCTTGCCACAGCCTCCGGCTGTCCGATGGCCAGGGCCAGACGGCGCAGCTCCACAGAGCTTCCCATGGTAAACAGGACGGCCTCAATCACCGCTTCCTGTTCCTCTGCTCCGGTTATGGCTTCTTCTTTCCTTATCGTTTCTTCCATATCTACCCTTCTAACTCCTCCAGTCCCCTAAGATCCAGATCCCCTGTCTCTCCCTCCGGCTCCAGCGTTTCAATCTCTATGTCTCCAAAAATCTCCCTCTGGGTCAGGCCCAGTTTTCCCATCTTCATTAACTCCAGCACAGCTAAAAACGTGACCACTATCTCCACCTTCCCTCTCTGCCTTCCAAGAAGATCTGCGAAGCAGAACTGTCGGTTTTCCCTGGCATATCCCATAACCGAGGCGATCTTCTGTTCCAGGCTCACCGGTTCCCTCCGTATGGTTCCGAAATTGCTCCGTATGGGATCCACCTTTTGTGCCTGACGTTTCATGACCTGCTCGAAAACACGCTGAAGCTTTGCCAAAGTCAGCCCATCCAACAGCTCGTCCAGATCCAGGGGAGGCTGGTATCTGGCTACCTCCGGCGGAAGGGTGGAGGCCTTATAAAAATGTCCTTCTGCCCCATCCTCCAGATCTGCCAGCTCCTCCGCCATGCGCTTATATTTTTTGTACTCCAAAAGGCGCATCACCAGCTCTGCCCGCGGATCCGTCTCCTCCCCTTCCTCATTTTCCTCCTTAGGAAGGAGCATTTTGGCTTTAATATCCAGCAGCGTAGCGGCCATCACCAAAAATTCACTGACCAGATTTAAATCTTCCCGATCCATATGACGGACATAATCCAGATACTGGGCGGTGATCTCCACAATAGGAATATCATAGATATTCACCTTATTCTTTTCGATCAGATGGAGCAAAAGGTCCAGCGGCCCCTCAAAGTGCTCCAATTTATAAGATATATGTTCCATTTCCTTATCCTTTTCTCAGCCGTATCACTGCCAGCTGGGGCCGATTGTTCAGCCGTATGTTGATGGAATGAGTTCCCAGTCCCCGGCTTACCACCATCTTTTTTCCATGGCGCTCACAAAGTCCGGCACACCAGGGAAAGAAAAACTGATACTGGGGGGTCATCACTCCCCCCAACCCTGGCAGGCGGATCGTCCCCCCGTGAAAATGACCGGACAAAGTCAGATCTGCTCCCCACTGGGCATAAGACTCAAAATAAGCCGGAGAATGAGCCAGGAGAATAGAAAAGCGTCCTCTCTCCTGTGCCCTGTTTTTCCCCACTTTTTTTTCTATCTCTATTTCCGGCATAGATGGAAGCCTCTTAAACAGAGCCTTACGGTAGCATGCACGTTCCAAATCCAGTCCGGTAATGGAAATATCCTCCCCGAAATCTTCCGTACTATTTTCCAAAAAATGGATTCCCATTTCCATAAGACGATGCTTATATTCCTCATAGAGCCCGCCATAAACTTCCCGCTCCCATGTCATGCGGTTTTCATGGTTTCCATTTCCGCAGTAAACCGGAACTTTCTCAGACAATGCCTGAAACAGGGCCAATGGAACCTGTATATCCCGCTTTCCCTTGCACACCATCATATCGCCGCCGGACAGCACAGCGTCCGGACGGATCTGCTCCACTGCCCTCAACAGCCTGCTGTTTCCTGATCCAAACTCATTGTTATGAAGATCAGACAGAAAAACAAAGACTCTGTCTTTTTGGATCTTTGGGCTGAAGATCTCTGTCTCCTCCACTGAAAAATGCTTTTTTTCATATTCAGAGCGCAGCAGACAGGCGCTTCCCACCGCTGCTGCCCCTAAAAGGGCCTCTCTCCACATTGGCGCTACTCCTGATCATTCTATAAAATGTTACAAAAGAAAGGTTCCATCCTCAAACAACGGGATCACCTGATCCAGAGATGGGCAGCAGGCAGTCAAAAGCCCCCGGATCTTTTCATCCGGCTCATCCTGATCCGGTATCATCACAGGAAGGAAGCCTCCCGCCGCCGCTGCCCGGATCCCATTAAAGCTGTCCTCCAGCACCACACATTTTGCCGGCTCCACTCCCAGGCGGTCAGCTGCCAAAAGAAAAATAGCGGGATCAGGCTTCGCTTCCTTTACCATGTCTCCGTATATGTATTGGTCAAACAATTCCTCAACGCCAGCTCCTCTCACGTTCCTCTCCGTCCATATCTTGCTGCTGGCTGTGGCCACTGCTGTTTTTATCCCGTGAGATTTTAAGTAGGACAAAAGCTCTTTTAATCCCTTCTTGACCGGAACACCATTGCGGTCGATCCACTCATAGGAATACCGGCGCTTTTCCACCAGAAATTCATCGTAGTGCTCCATCACCTTGGCCCCAAACCGTTTGAGATGGCATTCCCTGATCTGTTCCGGCTTGCGCCCTCGAAGCTCTCTCATAAATTCACTGTCTGCAAAAATCCCATACTTTGGCCCAATTTCCCTCCACGCCTGGGCTACCAGGCTTTCTGTATCAAACATAAGGCCATCCTGATCAAAGATCACGGCCTGAACCACATGTCCCACTTCTTTTTCCTCCTGAATTTCTGTTATTTTATCTCTGATACGATCAACTGCTCCTCCATGATGCCTATAACGAATGGAAATTTCCTCGCTGCTCGCTCGGATCAAATGGGCGCGGTATAATATCGCCTTTGGCGATATTATACCATTCCCTTTCCTGTTTTGTAAAATACTTCTGAATCATGTTCTTATGCCCAGACAAACTTGAGCTTTTGTATTTTCTGGCCAAAACTCAGGCAAATGACAAATGCTTGCGGCTACTGTAAACCGCAATGCTTTTCTCTCGTCCTCAAATGCCAGGGGGCCAGCTCCTCTGAGGCAAAATATCCCTGATCGTGACGGCAGACCGGGCAGTGATCCGGCGCTTCCTTCCCCTCATGGATATAACCGCAGTTGGTGCATACCCAGACCGTCTCCCGGCTTCGGCTGTAAAGCTCCCCCTTTTCCAAAAGCTCTGCAAGATACCTAAAACGCTCGCCATGTGTTTTCTCAATCTTCGCTATCATATCAAAGGAAGCCGCAATTTCTGGAAAGCCCTCCGCTCTTGCCTGTTCAGCAAAAGCCCGGTACACAACGTCATGTTCCTCATACTCATTGTGAGCCGCAGATAAAAGCTGGGCCAGGGTATTTTTTTCCAGATCAACCGGGTAACCCCCGTCTATGGATATGGTCTCACGGTCAAGGGGCTCCAGATACTGGTAAAAAATCTCCCCGTGTTCCTTCTCCTGGTCTGCTGTATAACGGAATATGGCCTCCACAGCAGGAAGCTTCTGCTTTCTTGCCAATTCCCCTGCAAACGTATAACGGTTTCTGGCCTGACTTTCACCGGCAAAGGCCCTCATCAGGTTCTTTACAGTCTCACTGCTTCTGAAATCTGTCATAATCTCCTCCGATCCCCCGGCGTTCCAGTCATACTCCTTTTCCTTCCGCTGGGTATCTGTCATTTTAACGTTCTTTTACAGGATCCCTTAAAGGATTCCCTGCATTTTCCACATTTATACCTTCGTTAAGATTTTCTCTTGTTTTTCTTTTCCTGCCGTGATATAATCCGTTTGCTGATAATATCCAACAAGGAGAATATGCCATGATCCGATATGACCGTCTTTGGGCTATGATGGAGCATAAACACATCACACAGTACCGTTTGATCCGTTATTATAATTTCAGTGCCGGGCAGATCGGCCGTCTGAAAAAAAACATGCATGTATCCACACGCACACTGGACACCCTCTGTTCGATCCTGGACTGTTCCATTGAAGATATTATAGAATACGTGCCGGATCCCCTGTCCCTCAGCCAAAATAAGGAGCCCTCTGTCCAATCCTCCTCTCTGGAAATGCAGCTGCCAGCTGAGGTGGAGGAGAGCCCAAACGCAGCGGACAAAGACATCAAACCTCTAAAAAGTACCTCCAAAAAAAATGCAAAGGCAAAAAAAGGGGAGAAAAAAGGCGGGAAATCCGGGAAAGAAAAAGAAGGAAAAAAGGGAAGGGAAGGACGAAAGGGAAAATAAAAGCCGTCACCCCTTTTCCACCGGAACCATGATCTTCACAATATGATCGCAGTATTCCTTTACCGTCAGCTCGTCTAACATCAGATCCTCATACCACTCTTTCCCCAGCGTCAGCCCATTTTCTCCGGTAAAGGCTCTAATCTTCCCGTAAGGCTGTTCCATAGAACCCATGGAGCCCTTGCAGTACAGCTCCACATACATTCCCCCCGGCCTTGAAACAATGTGCGCTCCCCCGCTTTTTCTCTCCATTTTGGTGTATACCTTTACATATCGGTCGAATATCCCCTTTTCCAGATCCTCCAATCGGTACAGCGCACCTACAGCACCTACAGCTGCGCGGTACTTTTCCTGGAGCCGCACATGCTCCGCTACCTGGACTGCCGCTTTTCGCTCTGAGCCGGAAGAAATAGAGGACATCAAAAGATACTCCTCCTCACGTTTTACCAGCTGCACCATATCCAGCCTGGCCTCCAAAGCTTTCCTGACAGACTCCTGTTCATGCCGGATGAAACGCTTTATGCTCTTCAGCCTCTGTATCTCCTCATCAATCCGGCTTGTTTTTTCCTCCATCATCTCTAAAAACCGCTCAGGGGAACGGTTCTCCATGTATTCCCGGATCTCTCCCAGGGACATCCCAAGCTTTTGAAGGGCCCGTATGACCTCAAACATATCCATCTGCCAGACAAAATAGTATCGGTATCCATTCTCCTCCTTAACTGCCGGTGAAAAAAGCCCGATCTCATCGTAGTGAAACAGGGTATGCTTTTTTACCCCCAGGATACGGGCAAATTCCCCTGTGGTAAAATATAAATCCGATTGCTTTTCCATTTTCCCTCCTTGCTCCTGACAGGCAGAATTGCCTGTTCCATTTTAGCACAAATTCTGTTCCATTTTATTTAAAATTCGCTCTTGACTATCGGGTAACCCTATACTATATCATAATATCTGCTCTCCGGAATTTCAATCTTTTCCGGGATTTTTCAGCTGTACTTTTTTGTTATATTTTTTTATGAGGTAATAAAAATGAGTCACTCTTTATCAAAAAAATTTACGTTTGGATCCCTTTTAATGTTTGCCCTTCCTACTATGATCATGATGGTGGTCATGTCCCTCTATACCATTGTGGACGGAGTGTTTGTGTCCCGCTTTGTCAGCACCAATGCCCTGTCCTCGGTAAACATCGTATTCCCGGTCATCAATATCGTACTGGGCATCGCAGTCATGCTCTCCACAGGAAGCAGCGCCATTGTAGCAAAAAAAATGGGAGAAGGACGGCCTGACAGCGCCAGGGAGACCTTCTCCACCATTATTTTCTTAAATATTGTACTGGGAATCTTCTTTTCCCTTGTGGGCAACCTGGCCGCAGAACCTTTGTCCCGTCTCCTTGGAGCCAGCGACCTGCTCTTAGCAGACTGTATTACATACCTGCGCTGGCAGCTTTCCTTTGCCCCTGCCATGATGCTACAGGTTCAGTTTCAGATGTATTTTGTTACAGAAGGAAGGCCTGGGATCGGGCTGTTCCTCACACTCCTTGCAGGCATCGCCAACGCAGTTCTTGATTATGTGCTCATTGTTCCCATGGAACTGGGCATCGCCGGCGCAGCCATTGCAACTGTAACCGGTTATTCGATCTCCGCTGTCATCTCCTTTGTCCGTACCTTTGGCCTGATCGTTACCTGCTTGCTGGTTCTTCCCGCCCTTTTAGCCATTGACGGAGTGTGGCTGGCCATTCCCATTGCTGAGGCCGGAAGCCTTCTGCTGTGCATCTATTTTACAAAGAAATACAAAGGAAAATACCAATACCTGTAACAACTCAGCTGCAAAAAATGCCTGGGGCTTCCGCAAAGCAGGCTTTCTCTGCCATCTGATACCCCACCCGGCGTATGGTGCGGATCCCCACATTGGCTTTCAAATACTCCATTTTTTTCCTCAAAAGGGAAACATATGTCTCTACATTATTTTCCACTGCATCCCGGTCATTCCCCCACACCTTCAAAAGAATGGTTTCTTTAGACACTACGATCCCCCGATTGAGCATCAGAAGATGGAGCACGTCAAATTCTTTTTTTCCCAGATGCAGAAAGGCTTCCGGCCCTCTCAGAGTATAATCGGAGGGATCCAGGATAAGATTTCCAAAGCGCAGGCTTTCCGGCATCATCTCCCCTCTGCGCCGCAGGATCGCTTTCATAGCCGCCTGGAGTTCCTGCATATCAAAGGGCTTTGTCAGACAGTAATCCGCACCGTTTTCCAGGCAGCACGCCCTCTGCCTGGCAGCCTGGCCCCAATGATTAGTCAAAAATAAAACCGGGAGTCCACACCCCAGGCTTCGGGCTTTGCGAAGTATCTCCAATCCATCTGAGTTCTTCAGATCCTCATCCAAGATTGCCCCCTCATACCCTCCTTCCCTTAAAAGGCCAAGCCCATTTTCCCCATCGCCGCATATCTCACAGCAATAATCATGGCGCAGCATATCCCGGATTGCCTCTGCCATAGGCTCATCTCCTTCCATGATTAATATTCTCATTCTCCCACTCCCTGCGTCAATTTAGGATTTCTTCTGAACCTACCCTCAGTTTATAAGGACACACACGGTCGGGACAGAGTGAATTTTGCGTCCTGCTGCGTTACTTTCGCTCCGCGTACACCTCTGTACGCGTCGTTCAAGTGCCTTGCAGGGCGCAAAATTTATCTCTGCCGGACTCTTCGACCTCAAACGGAGAAAATTCCGCCATTTTTAAGGCAGACGATTGAGACGTACTGGACGTACGCCGATTGAGGATAACGAAGAAAATGGCGGAATTATCCCGTCTTGAGGCGTGTGTGCTCTTGTAAACTGAGGGTATACTCTGTAAAAACACATTTTCATTTTCCTGCACTTATCAAAAAAATGCAAGAAAATAGCCATGGATTTTACAGATATTTCACAGTTTCCTTAATTTCGTATTTCCATTCTCATAAAACGGATATAGGAAACTGCAAATACTACCGATGTTCCTGCCAGCAGCCCTGTAAGATGAGGCCACACAAGAAGACAGCTCTGCCCCAGTGACAGGTATCCGGTAATAGCGCCTGACAGCTGTTCAGGCAGGATCAGGCTGGTGGTACGCACGGTAGGATCCATGATCGTAGATACAGCCTCGCTGTAAAGGTAATAAGGTGATAAACGGTTTAATCCCAGCTGCAGGCTGTAATTGTTTAAAATCTGTCTGACCGATGCCTCCTGTCCAGCAGGAAACACAGCGTTTGCCAGGATTCCTGACACCAGTGTCATAAACAGAGAAAAAAAGATCCACAGGGCGATCACTGTCATAGCTGATGTTGCAGCGTGCCGGCAGACAACGGAACACAAAATAGACAGGGCCAGCCAAAAACAGATATAAACCCCGGTAAAAAACAAAAATACAATGATCCGCCCAACCTCCTGAACGGAAGGCAGGATCCCTGACACCAGAATCCCTGCTGCTCCCGCAAAAAGCCCCATGGAACATACCATAAGGAAGATCATCCCTGCTCCAGCCAGAAATTTTCCATTGATCACACAATCCCTGTAAATAGGCTGGGATACCAACCGTTTTAGAGTTCCTTCTGAACGCTCACTGTTGACTGCGTCAAAGCCCAGGCTGATCCCCACAAAGGGCCCCAGAAGGGCAATAAACGACATAAACGAAGGTGTTGCATTTCCGCTAAGGGTAAATATCTTTAAAAACAGATAATCAGAGCTGGAAATCTCGGTGTTTGAAAGATTGCTGAGAGCGCCATAGATCCCTGCAAAGCTGGTGATGAGGATAAGGCCCAGAACAATCGCAAATCTTCTGCTGTGGATATGATCTGCCATCTCCTTACGGTACAGAGCTCTAATACCATTCAAATAGAACTCCCGATGCCCTGTCCTTTTTCCTTTCCCCTCGGGCTGTTTCTTGCTACTGCTTCTGTCTGCCAAATGAAAGGAGGCTTTTGCCTTTCTTACGATGGATACTGTCATTTCTCTCCTCTCCTTTCTCAAAATATCTGCGGTAGATCTCATCCAGATCGCTTCCTCTTTGGCGCAGATATCGAATGGTATATCCCTCCTCCAAGGCCTTTCTGTTTAACTGCCTGCACACGTCTGTCTGTGATTGAACCACATAATAATCTCCTGTTCGTTCTACCTGCTCCACATTTCCAAGCCCCCAAAGCAATGCCCCAAATCCTGCATCGTCGGGGAGGGCGGCTGTCTCCAGCGCATAGTGTCCCTCTTTCTGCATCTGCCCTGCCAGCTCATCTATACGTCCGCAGGCGATAAGCCGTCCATCTACAAACAATCCCACCCGATCGCAGATCTGCTGAACCTGGTACAGTTGATGAGAGGAGATGAGAATCGTCCTTCCATCCTCCTTTGCCAAATCCCGGATCAACCGCATAAGCTCCCTGACCCCCTCCGGGTCAAGTCCCAAAGTAGGTTCGTCCATAATAACCACCCTGGGATCCTTCATCAGCACATCTGCAATCCCAAGGCGCTGTCTCATGCCCCGGGAATATCCGCCGGTTTTTTGGTCTGCCGCCGCCTCAAGCCCTACTTTTTCAAGCAGTTCCCCTGCCCGCTCCTCAATGGTATCAGGATCCAGGCCGTTTAACCGTCCTGTAAACCGGAGGTTTTCCCGTCCGGTAAGATCTGCATAAAAACCCACTTGATCCGGCAAACAGCCTACAGTGCGCTTGATCTCCACTGCATCCCTGGTGCAGTCCTTTCCATCTATGTAAGCGTTTCCAGAAGTAGGTTCTGTCAGCCCTAACAGCATCAGGGTTGTGGTCGTCTTTCCAGCCCCATTGGGGCCTAATAGGCCAAAAATTTCCCCTCTTCTTATCTCCAGATCCAGACCGCAGACCGCCTGTTTCTCACCGTAGGATTTGGACAGCCCTTCTGTATGTATGATTACTTCATTTTCATAATCCATAAAACTTCCCCTTTCTAACGCCTCCCATATTTGCGGAACACATATCCCAGACCTCCGGCTGTTCCTGCAATGATCAGCACTGCCACAATCCCCCATACGGTTCTTGTCTTAACAGACACGCGGAAATCAGCACTAGCCGTTGTCTCGTCGCAGGACACGGTAAAGCTGTTGATGTAATCTCCGGTTATTGCCTTGGAAGAAGGTTTTACATGGGCGATCACTTCTGTTGTCGTCCCGGCCGGAATGGAAGCGATCACTCCCTCCTCCAGGTCGTAAGAAGCCGTCCGTCTGGCGTAGACAGCTGAAGGCCATAGCTTCCTGTAACCACTACCGTCAAGTCTGTATCCAATGTTTCCTCTGCCGACACAGCGCTGCAGGAAATGGTATACTCTCCCGCCCCAATCCCCTTTGGGGGGATCACAGATACAGTCAGCCCCTTGCTGGCACCTGACTCCACCTCCACTGCAGCTGCCTGCACCGTCTCCCCAGTAGGCGTAAATCCCACACTCCATCCTGCCGGAGCATTGGAGGACAGGCTATAAGAACGGGTTTCAAGTCCATTATTGATGAGAGTGGTGCTGAAGCTGAAATGGGTATCGGAGGTTCCCTCCTGTTTGGGATACTCGGACGTAAAAGTTCCCTGTCCCGCATTAGTCTCATTAACTACAAAGGAAACCGGAAGGGTGGCAACAATTCCATTTCCTGCATCCGCCTTTATCTCTGCCGTATAGGTTCCCTCTGACAGCTCCTTGGGAACAGTCACATGCAGCGTCATCTCCGTTCCCTCTCCCCCGTTTTCTACGTGAATCCGGCTTACCTGATAGCTTCCGCCCTGAAGGTATCCCTCCCAGCCCTCCGGAAGAGTATCCAAGCTTACCTGTGCATCCAGATCCTCTCCCGACTCATTTTCCAGGGTAATGGGAATGTTCAGGTTATCCCCAGGTTTTATGGATATTCCGGGGTAATCGGTACTGAGGCTCAATCCTCCTGCGGCAAAAGCAGCCTGCCCTCCAAGAAGCAGTGCGCACACTGCTGCCAGAAACAGGATCAAAGCAGCTGTTTTTCTCCTTGTTCCCTCTCTTTTTTTCACCATTGTTTCCATCTTTTCCTCCTTCCGCCCACCCAGTGCAGGAAAAAGGATTTAGGATTTCCTCCTGCTTAAAATGCTCTTTTTTACCGGGTCGGCTATGCATTTCATTCTGACTGTTATCATATCGGAGAAACCTTTAGTGAACCTTTAATAAGTTTGAATTTCCTGTGAAACCGTATCTTCTTTATTTAAAACAGGATTTTTTAATACTTTTTCTGATGGAAGCTTTGATGCCAGCACCGCAAAAAGCGGCTTGAAGGCTTATCACTCTGCCTTCAAACCGCTCTTATCCCTTTTGCCGGCCTGCTGATCAAAACAGCCCTGCCTACAGCGCATCATTTAATTCTTCTGTTCCCTCTAACACAAACCTTCCCTGCCGGATAATGGGAATCTGTTTCCCTTCCGGCGTCACTGCACAGATGTCTCCCAGCTCAGAATAGGGAATGGTAATATCTGTGTGACAGCTGAAATATGCTTTGGAAGGATCTGTTTTCCTCAAAACAGAAATTTCATTGTCCCTGGCGATGACCTCCTTGCCATCCGGATTGTACATAGGGGAATCCTCTGAAAAGCTGTAGCAGGTATCCCCCACAGCAAAATGAGGTCCCGTCTTCTCTGCAATGAGGATCGGAAGCTTATCCCCGATGTGGAATTTGCGGGCCATGGCATAAGCCGCTGTGTTGGTTCCGATCGCAAACTCTCCCAGCGGAAGCCAGTCGTGCCCGCGCATGATCACCTGCTTTACCAGATCCCGGTTTTGATCCTCCTCTGAAAAATTGCTGCAGGAGTAAGAAACGACCTTTCCGTTTTGAAACTTCATACGCAGATCCCGGAACTGATAATCCTCCACATAGACCTGCTTCACATGGAGCAGCCCTGAGGTCTTCTCTAACACCGGCGAGGTAAACACCTCTCCCAGAGGGATGTTTACATCTGCCACACAATTCTCAAAGTTCGTCTCCCTCTCTCTGTCCCTCAGGGTGTGAAGGGAAACTGTCATTTGAGTCTCATTTCCATCCCGCCCTGTGATCACCACCTGTTCTGCCTGATCCAGGGCGTCGATGATCACCTGCTGGATCCTCTGGTACTTTTCATAATCCAGTGTATTGATCCTAATGGTCTCATGGAAGATGGCTTCAAAATCCGGACCGATCTCCGGCTTTGGAAAGGCGATAATGGTAAAGCTGGTCTCATCTCCGGGCATATACTGGTTTACCACCTGCCGAGACTCATTGGCATAAGAAACATTCAGCTCTTCCTGGTAGGAATTGAGGGATAAGGCTGTTTTCTTATTTACAGGTTCAAATCCTTCCTCCCCAAAGGTCTCCACTACAGCCGGGCCTGCACACCATCCGGCCAGCTGGCTGTAACGCTCATAAGCTGCCCGCATCATGGCCATTTTCCTGTCTTTAAATGCATCTCCCATGTAAAGGGCGCTGTCATAACGGTGATCGTAGTCGTACTGCTTGTTGGGGGAAGAACCGTAATACCCCCGTTTTCCGCTTGGCCTGCGGTTGATGGACTCTACCGCTCCCCGGTAAAGAACAGGCTCCAGCCCCATTTTACGGAACTGCTCCACGGCCCGGCGGATCATGGGTTCAAAGCCCAGCTCATACTCCACGATCACGGTCTTTTTCTTTGACAGATCCCGCCCCATCACTTCAAACCCACGGCGGAATCCTTCTGTATAGACATCTGCCATCCGATCAAGGGTTTCCCCCGGAAGGCTGCTTAAAAAAGCGGCTGTCTTTAACTCAGACGGGCCTACGTACTCTCCATAAGCATAGAGATACCGGGGATCTGTGAGATCCCACTCCATCACAATATCCTTGCCAAAGGATAGGGCTGGATCCAATCCCTCCCGGATCCTCCAATCCACCGTCTGATCTGCATAATCACTGACGAACCAGTACAGACAATCTTTTACCTGCTGCTGTTTTGGCTCAAACAGCCCTTCCTCCCATGCCTGCACAAAGAGATTATATACCTCCAGAAACAGCTCGTTTAAGACCGTTAGACCGCACAGCCTCATTTCAAAGGCGTACACAATACCGGCCCGGATCTCCGTGTACAGGAAAGAGAGAAGCTGTCCCAGGCCGTCCCCCAGCTCCTTAACAGCAAAATCTGGATTCCCATAGCTTGTTTTATAATTTTCAGGCAGAATATCCTGATAAAGAGCCTGATTCTCCAGCTGGAGCTCCTCCAGGCTCATTTCCTGCTCTGAACGTTCCTGCCTGCGGGCCACCAACTGTCCGATCTGACCGATAAAGGCAGCTACCCGTTTAAAATAAGCACCGTAAGGCTCTCTTATCTCCTCTCCGTCCATAGCGCTGATCCGCTCCATAGACAGCAGAAAACGCTCCTTAACGGCTTCATTTTCTTCCCTCAGCTCATTTCTGTAATCCATATGCGCATACTCCCACTCACCGGGCGTATTTTCTGCGGTTCTCAGCCGGCACACGCCCTTTTTTACTTTGAAACCCTCTATTTTAAATGTTATCAGCTTTTATTCCTCATCTGCCAATATATACGGTGTAATCTGATACACATAATAATTCAGCCAGTTCGTATAAAGAGTGTTGGAGGTATTTCTCCAGGTAAGCTCCGGAACAGAGAAGGGGTCATTGTTTTCGTAATAATTCCAGGGGACCTCAGGGTTTAAGCCTTTTTTCAGATCCCTGTGATATTCGTTGTTCAGCGTCATACGGTCATACTCCGGGTGGCCCTGAACAAAAATCTGCCGTCCATCTCTTCTCATAACGAGAAATACTCCTGCCTCCTGAGACTCTGCCAGGATCATAAGCTCTGGGTGGGCCAAAATATCCTCCCTCCTCACCTCTGTATACCGGGAGTGAGGAGCCAGGAAGCAATCATTCAGGCTGCGCACCAAAGGAACCTTCCGCGCCAAAACCCTATGATTGTAAATTCCGGTAAGTTTTTTCTTCATGGGATATTTCTGGATCCCGTAGTGATAGTAAAGGCCTGCCTGAGCCCCCCAGCAGATATGGAGGGTGGAGGTCACATGTTTTTTACTCCACTCCATGATGGTGGACAGCTCCTGCCAATAATGAACCTCCTCATACTCCAGATTTTCCACTGGAGCCCCGGTAATGATCATTCCGTCGTACTTTTTCCTCTTGATTTCATCAAAGGTCACATAAAATTTATTCAAATGACTGGCCGATGTGTTTTTGGACACATGGGTGGAGAGCATGAGAAAGGTGCAGTCCACCTGGAGCGGCGTGTTGGACAAGGCCCGGAGAAGCTGAGTTTCCGTCTCCTCTTTAATGGGCATCAGGTTCAGGATCAGGATTTCCAGCGGACGTATGTCCTGACTCATAGCCCTGTCCTCATCCATGATAAATATATTTTCCTCCTCCAGGATTGCCCTGGCAGGCAGATCCTTCTGTACTTTTATCGGCATGTTTTCCGTTCTCCTCTCAACTTTCTCTCTCCTGCAGCAGTTCTAAAAACTCTTCCTCTGAGATCACCGGTATCCCCAGTTCCCTGGCCTTCTTATTTTTAGAAGATGAGGAGGCTGTGTCATTATTGATCAGATAGGAAGTTTTCGATGTCACGGAGCCAGTCACCTTCCCTCCCTTTGACTCGATCAGGGCCTGCAGCTCCTTTCGGTTGGAAAAATGCTCCACAGAACCAGTGACCACGAAAACCAATCCGCCTAAGGAGGCTCCTCCTTCTTCCCCGTTTTCCTGCGGTTCCTTCTCAATTTCCAGCTCGCCTAAAAGCCGATCCACTGCCTGATTATTCTTTTCTGATGAAAAATAATCCATCCACGCCTTAGCTAACACAGCTCCAATACCGTCCACAGCTACCAGTTCTTCCTCCCCGGCACGGCGCATACGGTCAAAATCGAAATCAAAATGGCGGCACAGCATCTTGGCATTGGCCAGGCCGATCCCTGCAATTCCCAGACCATAAACCAGCCTTGGCAGGGTCGTATAGGAGGCTTTCTTTATGGAAGCGATCAGATTATCGTAGGACTTTTGTCCAAACCCCTCCATCTCCACGATCTCGTTCCTGTGATCCTCCAAATGGAACATATCTCTGTACTCATGGATAAATCCAGCCTGTATAAATTTCTCCAAGGTAGCCTCAGAAAGCCCGTCCATATTCAGGGCGTCCCGGCTGACAAACAGGGTAAAGCTTTTGATCTTCTTTGCCTGACAGTCCGGATTGGTACAGTAAAGGCTCTTGACCTCATTGATTTCTCGGATCTCTGTCTTTCCCCCGCATACCGGGCAGATTTTCGGTATATCCCTCACACCGCTGCGGGTGAGATTTTCCTCGATCTGGGGAATGATCATATTGGCCTTATAGACTGTGACCGTGTCCCCTGCCCCCAGCTCCAGGCTCTCCATAATACTGATGTTGTGGACGCTGGCCCGGCTCACCGTAGTTCCCTCCAGCTCCACTGGTTCAAAGACTGCAACCGGATTGATCAGGCCCGTGCGGGAAGCGCTCCATTCTATATAGGAAAGCCTTGTCTCCCGTATCTCGTCTTTCCACTTAAATGCAATGGAATTGCGCGGAAACTTGGCCGTCCGTCCCAGAGATTCCCCATAGGCAATGTCATCATAAGTCAGCACCAGGCCATCGGAGGGAATATCGTTCTTCTCCACCGCTTCTCCGAAGCCTTCTACTGCTTTCTCCAAATCACCTGAAGTCACTTCCTCATAATGAACGACCTCAAACCCCTGATCTCTCAGCCACTCAAACTGTTCCTTTCTGGAATTGTGAAAATCAATGCCATCGGCTTTCACCAGGAAAAATGCCTCAAAATGGACATTCCGCTCCGCTGTGATCTGGCTGTTCAGCTGACGTACGGAACCGCTGCACAGATTTCTGGGATTTTTATATTTAGCATCCACATCCTCAATACTCCTGTTAATACGTTCAAAATCGGAGTAAGTGATCACTGCCTCCCCTCTCAGGATCAGCTGGCCCTTATAAGAGATATTCAGAGGGATATTGGAAAATACTCTGGCATTGGGAGTGATGACCTCACCCACCTCGCCGTTTCCTCTAGTGACTGCCTTTGCCAGCCTTCCCTCCTCATAGGTAAGCACAATCGTAAGTCCATCCATTTTCCAGGACAGAAGTCCCTTCTTCTCCCCCAGCCACTCCTTCAGATCATCCACACTCTTCGTCTTATCCAGGGAGAGCATGGGCGCGCTGTGGGTCTCCTTTGGAAGTTCACTTAACACTTCATATCCTACCTGTCTGGTAGGGCTTCCAGACAGGATCACCCCTGTCTGCTGTTCCAGCTCTGACAGCTCATCATACAGCTTATCATATTCAAAGTTGCTCATGATCTCCCGGCTCTCCTGATAGTAGGCCCTTCCAGCCTCCCTCAGTATGGGGATCAATTCCTTCATTCTCTGGATCCTGTCTTCCATTCTGCTCTCCTGTCTTTTTTTCCGGCTTTCCGCTCCTTCACGGACAGACTGGAGGAGTCTTCAAGCAGCCCCAAAAGCTCCCTGTACTCCTCCTTTTCGATCCGGCGGTAAGAACCTGTCTCCAATCCTTCCAGCCTGATATTCATAATACGCACCCGCACCAGCCGCGTCACCTGACAGCCGCAGGCCTGGCACATACGGCGGATCTGGCGGTTTAATCCCTGGGTAAGGACAATGGAAAACATCCTCTCACCCTTTTTTCTCACTTTGCAGGGTCTTGTAATCTGCTTTAACTCAGACAGATAAATCCCTGACTGCATCTTCTTTAAAAATCCATCGGTCACCGGCTGGTCAATAGTAACCATATATTCCTTTTCATGAGCATTTCCGCTTCTCATGATCTTATTCACCAGATCTCCCTGATTTGTCATGAGAAGAAGCCCTTCCGAATCTTTATCCAGCCTTCCCACCGGATATACCCGGCAGGGATACCCCAAAAAATCCACAATGTTAGGAGCCCGGTCCTTATCTGATGTGGTGCAGACAATGCCCCGCGGCTTATTTACAGCCAAAAGTACAGGCTCAGGCTCCCCGGCTGCTCCTATAGACACTGGTTTTCCATCACAGACCACTCTCTGGCCCTCCTGGATCTTCTGTCCCATAAGAGCAGTCTGCCCGTCCACCAAAACCTTGCCGGACTCAATCAGCCGGTCCGCCTCCCGCCGGGAACAAACACCCATGCGGCTCAGCCATTTATTTAAACGTTCTTCCATGCTTTACTTTCCCAAACTTAGTATCCTAGCCCATTTTCCTATTTCTGTTTCCTGTCAGATGCCCGACCATGTATTCATCTTCTTCCTGTTTCCTTCCGGGCTCCAATTTCCTGTTGAAGGCAGGATCATTATTGTATAAACATCGCGTCCCCAAAAGAGAAGAACCGGTATTTCTCCTTTACTGCCTCCTGGTAGGCATGGAGAATGTGCTCCCGGCCTGCCAGAGCGCTGACCAGCATCACCAAAGTGGACTGGGGCAGATGGAAATTGGTGATCAGGGCATCCAACACCTTGAAGCGGTAACCCGGATAGATAAAAATTTCCGTCCACCCGCTCTTGGCCTCCAGGATCCCATCCTCTGTGGAAGCAGATTCCACCGTACGGCAGCTGGTAGTCCCCACGCAGATCACGCGGCCTCCGGCTGCCTTAGTGTCATTCACCTTCTTTGCCTCCGATTCCTCTACCATGTAAAATTCCGAGTGCATATGGTGATCCTTCACATCCTCCACCTTCACCGGGCGGAAGGTTCCCAGCCCTACATGGAGGGTTACATGGGCAATCTTCACCCCCATTTTCTCAATCTCATCCAGAAGATCCTTTGTAAAATGAAGCCCCGCCGTAGGCGCTGCCGCCGATCCCTCATGCTTGGCATATACGGTCTGATAGCGGTTCTTGTCCTTTAACTGGTGCGTGATATAGGGGGGGAGGGGCATCTGTCCCAGCTGATCCAGGATCTCCTCAAAGATTCCCTGGTAATGAAATTGGATCAGACGGTTTCCGTCATCTACGGTGTCTACCACAGTCCCGGTCAAAAGCCCTTCTCCAAATTCAATAACGGTCCCCGGCTTTGCCTTTTTACCAGGGCGTACCAATGTCTCCCACACCTCCTTTTCCCGGCGCTTCAATAAAAGAATCTCTATTTTTGCGCCCGTATCCTTTTTCACCCCAAACAGACGGGCCGGGATCACCTTGGTATCATTGATCACCAGGCAGTCTCCTGGCCTCAAGTATTCCTTTATATCCTTAAAAATCCGATGTTCTATGGCTCCTGTCTCTTTGTCCAGTACCATAAGCCGGGATGAGGAACGATCCTCCAACGGATCCTGAGCAATCAGCTCCTCCGGCAATTCATAATCAAAATCCTTTACATCCATGATCTGATCCTTTCTCTATGTATCAAAACAATTCCTGCTCCATCAATCCATCCATTCTTCCAAAACAATGATCCTGTCATCAAACTGCCCCGGAATTATGGTTCGATCTTTACGCTGGAATCTCCCGCTGTTTCAGAAGTTTTCACAGCCTCAGAGCCTTCTTCCCGGGAAGTTTCGGCAGTTTGAGAATCCGTCTCTGCTTCTTCTGCTTCTGTCTCTGCTCCTGTGCCCGCTTCCGTCTCTGTTACTGTCTCCCCTGTACCTTCCGGGCCTTCAGAGGGATCCTCCTCGATCATTACCGTACTGTCGCCGCCCTCTTCCTCCTCTGAAACAGGGACTACCGCTCCATTTTTCAGGCTCTGATAAATACCAGCCAGCAGGGTATCCTCCTCAATGGCCTGGCGGAGACGCTCGTTTACCTGGCTTGACAGGAGCATCACATCCTCTGACTGATTCTGCTTTGCCACATAATCGGCCTCCTCTCCCACCACGTGCTCCCGGATGATATAAGATCCATCTTCCGCTTTTACCACATAGCACCACAAAAGCCCCGGAGCCAGTGTATCAACACGGCGGAATTTTGCTTCATAAGTCACATAAGCAATATAAGACTCCTCTGTAAGCCCAGGCTTGGTATAGCAGACAATGTCCACATAATCCTCAATGAATACTGCCTCTGCCTGAAGCTCCTCTCTCAGCTCCTCTAAGCCTATGTCTCCAGTTTTCCCAAAAATGCGGAACAGCTCCTCTGCATTCTGATCTACCTTTGCCTGAAAATACTCGCTGATCAGCTGGTTGACCTGAGGTATCTCATCTTTTCGCAGTTCATATTGGGAAAAATCTGCGGTGTACTGACTATTGTCCGGCGCGATCTGAGACTTCTCACCATCTGCCCCCTGTCCGCTGTCCTCCGGCGTTTCCTCCTGGATCATACTTTCACCCTCTGCGCCTTGATCCGTTTCTGAGGTTATTGCAGCTTCCTGAGTCCCCTCCTGCTTTCCCGGCTTCTTATCCATTACCAGGATAATAACTGCCAATACCACTACAAGGATCACCGGTACAGCCGCCAACCGCATATATTTTATTCTGTCATCTGCAGAATGTCTTCTTCCTGTCCTTCTTCTTTTCTGTGCCATCCTTCATTCCTCCTGTCTATGGAGCACCTTCAGACTGTCTTTATCATCTGCTCTATTCTAACAAAAAGCAGCTGAAAAAGCAATGTGCAGCCTTTTCTTGCACTGCGGTAAAAGCAAAAACCAAAAATATAGAAACGAAAAAACCGCAGCTAATCCCCCGTTAAGGATTATCTGCGGCCATAACAAAATGCGTCTGATAGGAATCGAACCTACGCACGCGGCTCCGGAGGCCACTGCTCTATCCACTGAGCTACAGACGCATCTCTATTATGATACTATAGTTTTCCAAAAACTTCAAGACCTAATTTTATTTTTTCTTCCTGTAAGTTTAAACAGGGAATCCATCAGAAATACCGCCAGGGCGATCGCGCCTGCAATCTGCAGAGTCTCCGTCAAGTAATAGACCGATTCTTCCCTCTGGTTGCGTATTATATAATATACACTGTTGTAAATAGAGGTTCCCGGCACTAAAGGCAGGATCCCCGGCACTAAAAACATATTTACCGGAGCTCTCAGTCTGCGCGCAAAGACATGAGCCATAAGAGCCACCGAAAGGCTGGACAAAAATGCACCAAAAATCATCGAACCAGTACTTCCCTTTACAAGCAGATAAACCAGCCAGCACACAGCCCCTGTCAGACCGGACCAAATGAGATACCGCTTCGGCATCTCCAAAACCAGTCCAAAGCTGAGCACTGCCATAAAAGAACCTGCTACCTGTACCGCCGCTACCATACGCCGCCTCCTCCTATGATCTGATGAAATAAGGCCATTCCAGCTCCCACACCGGCGGCCACGGCCAACGCCGTCACAGTGGCCTCCAGCATTCTGGCCGCTCCTGAGGAATAATCTCCATTTAACGTATCTCTCACTGCTGTTGTGAAGATCACACCCGGCAAAAGGGGCATAATGGCGCTGATGATCACAATATCGCTGTTTGCGGACGGCAGAAGCCACTGATCCATAGAAAGAGCTGTCAAACCAATGGTAAAAGCTCCCAGCCCATTGACACAAAAATCATTTAACCCAAAGCCTGATATTCCATAGACGACCAGCCCTAAGATTCCTCCAATCACAGAAGCTCCCAGACAGTCTATCGGCCGGCCTCCAAGAACCACGCAGAAAAATGCAGCAATAAATACATAACTGACTGCTTTCAGCTCCTTCCTGTACTGGGTACTGTTCTTAATCTCCTCCAGCTGGCTGTAGGCCTGTCTGGGAGTGATCTCTCCCCCACACAGCTTTCGTGATACCTCGTTGACCCGATAAATTTTATTCAAGTTGGTAGCCCGAGCCTCTACCCTGCGCACCAGTGTAAGAGGCTCTCCCCTTGGGCTGTCCAAACTCACAAAGATACCTGTGCTGAACACCATTGTCTGGGCCTCCCTCTCATGGCAGCAGCCCAATATATAATGTATCGTGCCCTCAATCCGCGCGATCTCCGCACCGCTGATCAGCATGATCTCTCCAGCCAGCACCGCTGTACTGGCCAGGAGATGGTCTTCATTCCAATATTCCTCATCCACCGCTGTCCACTCGTCCCTTTCTCTCATTGGCTTCTGCGGTCTCACAGAGAATGCAGCTGCCACTTTTGAGTATATCAGCCCAGTCCATTCCCGTCAAATGATAAATAGCTTGACAAAGAACCTTTATAAGCCATTTATGATAATGTCTCAGTATATCACAAATGAAAATGTCCCGGATA
>CABQJX010000028.1 GCA_902464595.1 uncultured Lachnoclostridium sp.
CCGCCACGTTTCTCCAGTACTGGTAGAAGTCAAATGGGGAAGTCTTATTTGGATCCAGCCATACAGCGCCGGACTGTGTTTTTCCCATCTTCTTGCCTTCAGAATTGAGGAGCAGGGTAATGGTCATGGCATGTGCGTCCTTGCCCAGCTTCCTGCGGATCAGCTCTGTACCGCCTAACATATTGCTCCACTGGTCATCGCCGCCGAACTGCATGTTGCAGCCGTAACGCTGGAACAGCTCATAGAAATCGTAGCTCTGCATCAGCATGTAGTTAAACTCAAGGAAGCTTAATCCCTTCTCCATCCTCTGCTTATAGCACTCAGCCCGGAGCATATTGTTGACGGAGAAATGAGGCCCTACCTCCCTCAAAAATTCAATATAATTTAAGTCCATCAGCCACTCAGCATTATTGACCATCATGGCTTTCCCCTCAGAGAAATCAATGAAACGGCTCATCTGCTTCTTGAAGCAGTCACAGTTATGCTGAATGATCTCCGGCGTCATCATAGTACGCATATCGCTGCGCCCGGATGGGTCTCCTACCATACCGGTTCCGCCGCCGATGAGGGCAATGGGCTTATTTCCAGCCATCTGCAGGCGCTTCATCAGACACAGAGCCATAAAGTGGCCTACATGAAGGCTGTCTGCCGTTGGGTCGAAACCAATATAAAATACAGCCTTTCCCTCATTGACCATTTTCTTGATCTCTTCTTCATTTGTCACCTGGGCGATAAGGCCTCTGGCAACCAGTTCTTCGTAAATCTGCATGATGTTTCTCTCCTTCTCTTCTTTTTCTATTTTACCATACTTCTGCTTTCATGCAAGGGCCTGATTCTTACGTTTTTAGTTCAGGCAGAATTAAAAAAGCTCCGCCCTTATTCAAAAGGACGAAGCGCATACTTCGTGTTACCACCTGATGTTCACAGACAGCTCACACTGCCTGCCTTTTCGAGTACAGCCGAAACGATACTCTAGCACGATAACGTGTGCAGGATCCGTCGCAGCCTACTAGGGTCTGTTGGACGCCGTTTGGTGCGAAGCTCAGAGATGTATTCACAGACTGTTTCCCACGCGCCTCTCATCAGCCGGCTGCTTTCTGTGTGTTTTACAGACTGCTACTTGTTCCCGTCATAGCCAATTCATGAAATTATCCCCATTATAGACAGGGAAAATAAGTTTGTCAAGAGGGGAACGCTTCCGTCACTATATTTTCGTAACAATGGCAACAGTCTTGACAGTTCACTGCCAAGCCGGCGAACAGCACTTACCCGTTCTTTCTTGCAAAGATCAGAAGGAATACTGCGGACAGGATCAGGGCAAAACCCAGAAAGTCTGGAAGGGTGAATTGGGTTCCCAGCCAAAATACGGACAAAAACACTGCGGATACAGGCTCCACACTTCCAAGAATACTGCCCCTTAGGGGCCCTATGATGCCAACTCCCTGAAGATAGAGTCCAAAGGCTACCGCTGTCCCTATCACGATCACACCTGCCAGCGCTCCCGCGGTTCCCAGATCCCAAACCACGGGAACGTTCCACGGCTGTACCACTGCCCCCATGGCGATGCCGCCAAACAGCATCCCAAATCCAAGCACCTGATAAATATCAAACTGTTCGATCAGTTTTCCTGGAAGTATGGTATAGATCATGGAGCTTACAGCTGCCAAAAGCCCCCAAAAAAGAGCCTCCCCCGTGATATGGAAGGTATGGATGTCTCCATGTGTTCCGATAACAAAGGTTCCTGCCAGAGACAGGATAATTGCCCCAACCTCCAATTTTACAGGAAGCCGCGCTTCCCTTATACACACCACAGCCAGGATCAGCACAGGGGACAGATATTGTAGCACAGTAGCTGTTCCCGCGTTGGACGCCTCAATAGCCATAAAATAAGTAAATTGGCAAAATGTAATTCCAAAGATAGAGAACGCCAGAAGACGGAGGACATCCTTTTTCTTTTGGAAAATATTAAGATTTCTTTTTCCGTGAAGGAGAAATCCAGCCGATGCCAGAAGGATACCTGCAAAAAACAACCGCATAGCCACCAGCCAGGGCGCTTCGATCCCTTTTTGTTCAAACAAAAACTGGCCGCAGCAGCCTGAAAATCCCCAACAAGTACCTCCGACCAAAGCCATAGCGGTTCCTGCTGCCATCCTTCGTCTCTCTGTCTTCATCTTCCCCGTATCCCCTTTATCATTTTCTTTCTCATTTATACCTGCAAATATCATTTCTGTCAACCAGGGGATCCCCTCAAGTTTTCCCATTTCCCATTCAAATTTTTTGAGTCCCTATTTACGTATCCCCTATTCTATACTATAATGTTTCAAGAAAATATCACTGTACTGCGGTGTTGTATCATATATACCCCTGAAATGTTCAAAGGATCTTTCAGGAGCGCGCCGTATAAGGAGGAACAATTATGGGATTTACATTTATCAACAAGCTGCCTACCCCCGCTGAGATACGGGAACAATTTCCCCTGGATCCCAAGCTGGCCCAGCTCAAGAGCCAAAGGGATGAGGAGATCCGTAAAGTCTTTACGGGAGAGAGCAATAAATTTCTGGTGATCATAGGCCCCTGCTCTGCCGATAATGAGGAGGCCGTATGTGACTATGCCAGCCGCCTGGTAAAAGTACAGGAGAAGACAAAGGATCGTCTGATCATTATCCCCAGAGTATACACCAACAAGCCCAGGACTACCGGCGAAGGCTACATGGGCATGATCCATCAGCCTGACCCTGAAAAACGCCCTGACATGTTTGAAGGGATCCTGGCAATCCGCCATATGCACATGCGGGTTCTGCGAGAGACCGGCTTTTCCACGGCTGATGAAATGCTTTACCCTGAAAACTTAAATTATCTGTCTGACATGATGTCCTACATTGCCGTAGGCGCCCGTTCCGTGGAAAATCAGTTCCACCGCCTGGTTGCCAGCGGCTGTGACGTGCCGGTAGGCATGAAAAATCCAACCAGCGGCGATCTGACGGTTATGCTCAACTCTGTCGTTGCTGCCCAGCTGCCTCACGATTTTATCTTCCGAGGCTTTGAGGTGGAGTGTCCCGGAAATCCCTTGACTCACACCATTCTCCGCGGCGCGGTCAACAAGAGAGGACAGTGCAATCCCAACTATCACTATGAGGATCTCAGGCTTCTCTTTGATCTCTATGGGAAACGTGACCTGAAAAACCCTGCCTGCATCGTGGACACCAACCACTCCAACTCCAACAAACAGTACATGGAGCAGGTGCGCATCGCCAAGGAAGTGCTCCACAGCCGCCGCCACTCCGGAGATATCCACCAGCTGGTAAAAGGGCTTATGATCGAAAGCTACCTGGAGCCGGGAAGCCAGAAGATCGGCGAGCATTGTTATGGAAAATCCATCACAGATCCCTGCCTTGGCTGGGAGGATACTGAGCGTCTTCTGTACGAGATCGCAGAAAATGCAGATTAAATAATACAGATTTTTTGTGTAATAGGAACATTGCAAAGTGATTTCCTATTACATAACAAAGCCCCTGGCATAACCGCATATGCCGGGGCTTTTCTTTGTATCGTCTGTTTATTTTTTATTGCCGCATAATTCTCATCAGCTGGCCAAAGCGGTGATGCCAAAATATGCCAGCACGATCACGCCTAAAATGATCCGGTAATATCCAAAAAATTTAAAATCATGCCGACGCACATAGCTCATCAGAAATTTGATGGAGTAGACAGACACTCCAAAGGAGATCACCATTCCCAACAGCATGTAAAAAACCTGTACGCCGGAAAGAATATTGCCCCCCACAAAATATTTTACAATTTTTAATAAGCTGGCCCCAAACATCACCGGGATTCCCAGAAAAAAAGAAAATTCTGCTGCCGCCGAGCGGGAGCAGCCCAATACCATAGCGCCCAGAATGGTGGAACCGGAACGTGAAGTTCCGGGGATCAGAGCTAAAAGCTGGACCAGACCGATATAGAAGGCTGTTTTTGCTGAAATCTGCCCCACTTTACTGAATTTAGGATCCGAGCACACTCTGGCATTCTCCAAAACAATAAAAAGCACGCCGTAAAGGATCAGGGCAAATGATACCACATAGGCATTATACAGATGAGCTTCCATCCAGTCATCGAATAAAAGCCCCATCACAGCCGCCGGGATACATGCTATGATAATCTTGATCCATAGAGCCCAGGTCGCCTCCTTCTGCCTGGCTGACTTTCTTGGGCTGAAAGGGTTCAGCCGATGGAAATACATGACTACCACTGCCAAAATAGCTCCCAGCTGGATCACTACCAAAAACATTTTCTTAAAGGCATCGTCCTGATTCATGCGGATGATCTCATCCACCAGGATCATATGGCCCGTACTGCTGATGGGGAGCCATTCCGTAAAGCCCTCCACAATGCCCAGCACAATAATTTTTAATACTTCCACTAAGCTCATAACTTCTCCTTACCGCAGGTCTTTCCCCCTTCTTTCGGGATACGATTCAAAACCAAAGGGGGCTTTGCTTGCCAGCTGCTGCCTGCTGTATATTAGTATGTACGTTTCTCCCAGTCTATGCCGGCTCCCCTGCAGGAATGCCGCAGTCAAACGATCAAATATTTTCAATCTGCCAATCAATCGGTTCCAGACCCTGACTGATGAGAAAATCATTGGTTTTGCTAAATGGACGGCTTCCGAAAAATCCTCTGGAAGCAGAGAGAGGGCTTGGATGGGGAGCTTCCAGGATCCAATGTTTTGGATTGTTCAGCATAGCCTTCTTCGTCTGGGCCGGCCGCCCCCACAGAATGAACACAATAGGGCGGTCCTGTTCGTTCAGGATCCGGATCGCCGCATCCGTGAACTCCTCCCATCCAATATTACGATGGGAATTAGCCTGATGGGCTCTCACAGTAAGAACGGTATTCAACAGCATAACGCCCTGATCCGCCCACTTTTTTAAATATCCATTATTGGGAATATAACATCCCAGATCATCGTGAAGCTCCTGGTAAATATTTACCAAAGAAGGAGGAACTGCCACATCCGGTTTTACGGAAAAGCACAGACCGTGAGCCTGCCCGTAATTGTGATAAGGATCCTGCCCCAGTATTACCACTTTTACCTTTGCGAGAGGAGTAAATGCAAATGCGTTAAAAATGTCATTTGGATCGGGAAATACAGGCCTTGTCTCATACTCATGCTTTACGGTTTCATAAAGCTTCTTATAATAAGGCTTTTTAAACTCACTGCTCAAAGGGCCTAACCAGTCGTTGCTGATCGCTGTCATATCTTCTGTCTCCTTTATATTCTATCATGGGGCTGATCTTCACTCACCCCATAACCGCTCCGCTATATGCCATCTGCATATGCCAAGCTGCTGCCTGTCTCTCTATCTTATCACAAGCGAGGGCGAAAAAACAATCAGATTCCTCTTGAGTTTCCCATTTTCTGATCAAAGTTACATTTTTCCGGCAAGCCAGTAAACCGCAGCAGCTAAACTTACCATTCCGGCAGATCACAAGGGAGGATATTTAGAGTCTGAGATCTTCTGCCAGGCTGAGGATCAGGGATACAGAATCCCCTTTGATACCCACAGCCCGTTCTTCTATTTCCTTTGGCAGCTGATACAGGCTCTCGTGGATCCTGTAAAAAGATGCCTTTTGGTTAAAAAATGCAATTTTTTCAAAGGGCCAGCGGATCACAGTAGGAGTTTTAAACCCCTCCCCCAATTCCAGGATCACCAGCTTTTTGTTTAAGGTTCCGGCCTGCCAGCGTTTATACGCCTCCCACTGGGGAAGATACCCCTCCTCAATATAGTTTTCTGCTTCGATGGTATTTCCTGTAAGAGGAGCTCCGCAGTGGGGACAGATCCCCTCTGGTATTTCCCCCTCCTCCCATATATCCTTGACGCAGGATTTAGAGCACTGCTTCCAATGGATATTTCCGCAGGGGGCCACCACCCGCTTCGGATCCAGAGCCGTATCGTAAACAGCACCGTCCGTCACCGTAGTTACTACAAAATAATCCTTTCCGCCGATAAGCTGTGCCAGGACATCGTACGCCGCTTTCATCCGGTTCTGCCCTTCATCAGTCAGACGGCGCACAACCGCAGCCCTTCCGTCTTCTTTCAGTCTCCATTCCCCGCCGATGCCGACCAGCACCTTTTCCGCTTCCCTCAGATCCTCCGTGATCTGCTCCTTCTGACAGGACGTAAACTCTGCCTCATCCTGTTTCTGCCTAAAATCCTGTTCCATATGATTATCCTGCATTTTTATCCAATTCCGCCTTTCTGCCCTTTATCTTTTACTGCCAAACCATGAGCCTGGAAAATCTGGTTTTGCTCCAGTATACCATAAAAAAACACAGGTGGGAATATTTCCTGTCTCTCCCACATTTGCGCATATTGCTGTAAATCTTTCCTTCTGACAGGCGGCTTGGAAGCATAGGAAAGGATATGGAACGGCTATTTTAGAAGTGATGGGTGCGCTCTTGCAATTTCCTTCAAGCTGCTATAAAATTGTAGGAAGTAAACAAGCAAAGGGGCCTGGCAGGAACGCCAGGCTGACAGGTGAATCATAATTATGAAATCAGCACAGGATCTGAAACGATTGCTGGAATCCATTGACCGCAAGGGGTATCCAGCCTACAAAGACACACGAGGGGCCTATGATTTTGGCGACTATACCCTTTCCATCGACCATGTTCAGGGAGACCCATTTGCCTCTCCTTCCAAATTAAGCGTATTCATTCCCCACAGCCGGGCAGCTTATCCGGCCTCCTTCTTTGACGCATCCTACACCAAAAGAGCCCTGGAGGATTACATGGTGCGCCAATTCAGCCAGGAGATCGCCAAATATAATTTTAAGGCAAAAGGCTCCGGCAAAAGCGGGCTCATTTCCACAAGCAGGCCAGGGCCTGAAATTTTAAGCCGTACGGCCTGCGACTGCGGACCGAAAGGGATCACCGCCCGTTTTGAAGCGGGATTTCCTGCCAACGGACGAACCATCAACTCTGGCGAGCTGATCCGTATCCTCTTTGATTTTCTCCCCCGCTGCGTCAAAACAGTCTTCTATTTTAAAAACCGTCCGGCCGGGGAAGTCAAAAAAATCTGTGACTTAGCCGAAGATCAGCATTTTATCCGTGAGCAGCTGGCTCAGCTGGGACTGGTATCCTTTGTCGCAAATGGCTCCATCCTGCCAAGAGAGAGCGGGATCTCCAGCCGTCCCATGAAGGGAAGCGTTCCTTTCCTCTCCCCCAAATCTATGGAAGTAACACTGGATCTGCCCCATCACGGCCCCATTACAGGCATGGGCTTAAAGCAGGGGATCACCCTCATTGTAGGCGGAGGCTATCATGGAAAATCCACCCTCTTAAAGGCGTTGGAGGCTGGCGTATACGACCATATTGCCGGGGACGGCAGGGAATATGTCATCACAGACCAGACAGCCATGAAGCTGCGGGCAGAGGATGGGCGGAGCATACAAAATGTGGATATTTCCCTGTTTATCAATGATCTTCCCAATGGAAGGGACACCCATTCCTTCTCCACGGAGGATGCCAGCGGAAGTACCTCCCAGGCAGCTGCGGTTGTGGAAGGGATTGAGGCGGGAAGCCGCGTCTTCCTTATCGACGAAGACACCTCGGCCACTAACTTTATGGTGCGGGATGACCTGATGCAAAAAATCATCAGCAGGGATCAGGAGCCGATCACTCCCTTTATTGAGCGTGCCAGGGATCTCTACGAAAAGGCGGGAATATCCACCATTATGGTTGCCGGAAGTTCCGGCGCTTACTTCTATATCGCTGATACTATTTTACAGATGGACTGCTATAAGCCCCACGACATTACAGAAAAGACAAAGGCATTCTGCGCCGGATATGGAGCGGAGCCGATTGCCTCTGCCCCCGGATTTATCCTCCCTCCCAAAGGCCGGAAGCTGTCTGAAAAAAAGGCGGTTTCCTCCGCTCCCCTTTCAAAAGGAAGCTTTTCCCAGGAAACCCAGGGGCAGAAGCCCTTTGGCCGCGGAGGGCACGCAGGCCCCAGGGGCAGGGACAGCCGCTCAGGGCGCGAGGACCGCATCAAAGTCAAAGTTTTCGGCAAGGATTCGATCCAGATCGACCGCTCTCCTGTAGACCTGCGCTTTGTAGAACAGCTCATTGACCCGGAACAGACCAACACCTTATCTCAGATCCTGCGGTACTGTGTGGAGCATCAGCTGCTGGATCGTTTTCCTCTGACCCAGGCCGCTGAAATACTTTTAAAAGAAATAGAAAAAGGAGGCATTGCTGCTATAGGAGACAGCTCCTACGCTGCCTGCGGCATGGCCATGCCCAGAGTTCAGGAGATATTTGCCTGCCTGAACCGGTATCGAAATGTTTAATCTCCAGGCTATCCTAGATAGGCGTATAAAATATGTGTATAAAATAGCGTGATGTGCAAAAAAAGCAGGCCCCTCCCCATAATCGGGAGACCTGCTTTTTTTCATCTTCATGAAATATATTTCACGCCTAAATCTAAGCGCTGGCTTCCATATCCTGTGCTGACAACAGATCCTTTAAATCCTCCAGCGACATATTTTTTTCTTTCAAAAGTCCGCTTACTGCCTTAAATTCCTCCAACTGAATCCGTTCTTCCAAACTTTTCTTCTTTTCCTTCATCGTTTCCAGACAATTCTCATACTGAGCTATGGTGTTGATTACATCTCCCAACTCCTCCTGCAGCTTTTCCATAGGTGACTTTCTTACTCCCCGCGCCATGATCACACACTCCTTTTCTATTCAATTTCCTGCTTGAGGCAACGTTGCCGCAGGATCTAAATGAGCCTGCTTATCCTGTTTTACAGGACAGGCCCTTTTACTGCCAGTATATGCAGAACAAGAAAGGATTATGAATTATCTTGAAAACAATAGGCAAACACATGTTTCCGTGATATAATACGTTTTAAACATATTCCCTAACAACCCGGAAAAGGAGATACCGATACCATGAACTCTGTACCAAGCCGGACGCGGATCCGCACAGCTGTGCCGGAGGACGCGGACGCTCTTTTAAAAATCTACAGTCCATATGTAAAACAGACGGCCATTACCTTTGAATATGAGGTTCCATCAACCGAAGAATTTACCGCCCGCATCAAAAACACCTTGAAGCACTACCCCTATCTGGTGGCCGAACAGGATGGAAAACCCATAGGCTACGCCTACACTGGACCTTTTGTGGGACGGGCTGCCTGCAGCTGGGCGGCAGAAACCAGCATCTATCTGAACCGTTCCTCTGTGGGCAGCGGGATCGGGCGGAAATTATACGAGGCTCTGGAAAATATTTCCAAGCTGCAGAATTTCTTAAATCTCAATGCAGCTGTGGCCTATCCCAGCATGGAGGACAGCTATCTCACCAAAAACAGCGTTCAATTCCATGAACATATGGGATACAAGCCCGTGGGAGTATTTCACAAGTGCGGTTATAAATTTGGAACCTGGTATGACCTGATGTGGATGGAAAAATGGCTTGGCCCTCACACCGACCATCCTGCCCCGGTCATCCCATTTCCGGAGCTGGAAGCCGAAATTCAAAACTCCAATATACAAAATATAGAAATCAAAGAAATATTGGGAGGAAGATCATGAGATACCTGGAAGATGAACGTATGCTGCTGCTGCCTGCGGACACCGGGCTGGCAGAGGAGTTGGCTGCCTACTGCCTCCGCAACCGGGAATTTTTAAAGGAATTTGAGCCTTTGCGGGAGGAAATGTTTTATACAGCCCAACATCAGAAACAACTGTTGGAGGAGGATATAAAACACTGGAACGAAAAGACCGGCTTCCGTTTCTACATTAAACGGAAGGAAGATCCCACCGCCATCATCGGCTCTATCGGGATCAACAACGTAATTTGGGGAGCCTTCTGTTCCGGTATGTTAGGCGCAAAATTAGACAAAGACTACATCAATCAGGGCTATATCACCGATGCCCTGGCTCTTGTCACAGACTTTGCCTTTGGCGAACTGGGTCTCCACCGCCTGGAGGCCAATGTGATGCCGAGAAATAAACGCTCCCTGCGCACGCTGGAAAAAAACCAGTTTGTCAATGAGGGACTCTCCAGGCACTATCTGAAGATCAACGGTGTCTGGGAGGATCACGTCCACATGGTAAAGCTGAACGAAACCATGCATTCTGACCCAAAAGACCATCAAACAGACACCTGCAATCAGGGTTAGGAAAGGAGGCTGTTTCATGCTGCCTGATTATGAACATCACGTACACTATTACGAAACAGATCAAATGGGATGTGTCCATCATTCCAATTATATCCGATGGATGGAGGAGGCCCGGGTCGCTCTGCTGGAAGGCATGGGATGCGGATACCGGGCTATGGAGGAGTCCGGTATCATAAGCCCTGTTTTGGAGGTTCGATGCCAATACCATTCCATGGTCCGCTTTGATGACCGTGTGCACATCCGCGTAAAACTGGTTGAATACAATGGAATACGCATGACGCTCTCCTACGAAATGTATGAATCTGTTTCCGGAGCTCTTTGTACTTCCGGCGAGAGCCGCCACTGTTTTCTGGATCATTCCGGAAAACCAATATCCCTAAAACGATCTTCCCCTCAATTGGATCAGCTGTTTCGCACGTTTCTAAAGGAACAGCTATCCCAAAATACTGGAAAGGACTGCTAGTTTATGACAACCTTCATAAAATCTTTGATAAAAACTTTAACGGTTCCTCTTATACAATCCCAGGCCAGACGGCATCTGTGTCCGGTTCAGAAGGAAAGAGCCCTTCTCCTTCTTCTGTGTGCTCTGACTTTTGTCCTTGGAGGCTGTTCCCAGACACCTTCCGGCACTTCTTCCCCCTCTTCTGAGGTCTCCGGAGGCGAAACTGCTGTCCCTGCTCCCACAGCCCCATCTTCTTCTGTCAGCGATGGGGAGGAAAGCCTGACCGTACATTTTATTGACGTTGGACAGGGAGACTGTATCCTGGCCCAATCAGAGGGTCATTTTATGCTCATCGATGCAGGAGAAAATGACCAGGGAGACACTGTGATCTCCTATCTCAACTCCCAGGGTGTCAAGGAACTGGACTATGTGATCGGAACCCATCCACATTCCGACCATATCGGCGGCCTGGACAAGGTGATCGAAGCATTCCCCACCAAACAAGTGATCCTCCCTCCCATCGAGCATACAACCCAAACCTTTGAGGATGTATTGGATGCCATTTCCGCAAGAGGGCTTAAGATCACCAATCCGATACCCGGCGATATTTACCCCCTGGGAAACGCCTCCTTCACCATTCTTTCCCCTGTAAAGGATTATGGGGATGATCTGAATAACTGGTCTGTGGGAATCCGCCTCACCTGCGGCAGCCGCAGCTTTGTCATGTGCGGGGATGCGGAATCCCAGGCTGAGGAGGATATGATCGCCAACGGCGCAATTTTAAAGGCAGACGTACTAAAAGCAGGCCACCACGGAAGCAGCACTTCTACCAGCGACCTGTTTTTGGAAAAGGTAGACCCTTCCTACGTAGTGATCCAGTGCGGGGAAGGAAATTCCTACGGCCATCCTCACAAGGAAACCATGGAAAAATTAGAAAAGGCTGGCTGCTGGATACTCCGCACGGATCTTCTCGGAACCATTGTTGCCTCGACAGACGGAGAACATTTGACCTGGAGCCCCCAAGCAGGCGAAAGCATGACTGAAGGCGGCCGCGTCTCTGATCCGTCCTCCTATGTCATCAACACCAATACCCGCAAATTCCATCGCCCGGACTGTCCGTCCGCTGCAAAAATGAAAGGAGAAAACCGTCAGGAACGAGAGGCATCCAGGGAGACCCTCATAGAGGAGGGATACGAACCCTGCGGTCAGTGCAGCCCTTAAATCCCTCAATGTTGTTCCACAGAATGTTCAAATAGAAGCCTAAAAACAAACATTTCAGAAAGGAGCCTTTCTATGAAATATATTGTTGACCGGCTGGAAGAAGATCTGGCCGTATGCGAAACAGATAGCAAAAAAACCGTTTTCCTGCCTTTAAGCCAGCTTCCTGCCGGGATCCGCGAGGGAGATATTCTCCTGGAAGAAAACGGCCGATTTTTCCCTGACCCGGAGCAGACCAAAGCCAGGCGCAGCCAGATGAAGAAAAAATTAATGGATCTCTTTGAATAAATAGAAAAGTTTTACATAAAAAACAAAAGAAGCACTTGAACCTTTTTCCCAATGGTGCTACCATAAGAAACATGTTTTAAATTCAACGGATTTGGAGGTTTTACTATGGAACTTATCATTCCCAAAGATTATGACCCCCGCCTCTCCATTCGGGAAACTCAGGATGCGATCAAGTACATACGAGATACCTTTCAGAAGGAAATGGGAAGGGAAATGCACCTGGAGCGGATTTCTGCCCCTCTGTTTGTAGAAAAAAGCAGCGGTCTCAATGACAACTTAAACGGCACGGAACGCCCTGTATCCTTTGATATGCTAGGCATCCCCGGTGAGACGCTGGAGGTAGTCCATTCCCTTGCCAAATGGAAGCGGATCGCCCTCAAGGAATACGGATTCCAGCCGGGTGAGGGACTTTATACGAATATGAACGCCATCCGCAGAGATGAGGAGCTGGATAATCTCCATTCCTGTTATGTGGATCAGTGGGATTGGGAACGCGTCATCACCAAAGAGCAAAGGAATCTGGATACGTTAAAAGAAACTGTGCGTGAGATATTTAAGATCATCAAGCACATGCAGCATGAGGTGTGGTACAAATATCCCAATGCAGTCAAACATCTGCCCCACGATATATTTTTCATTACCAGCCAGGAACTGGAAAATATGTATCCCGATAAGACGCCGAAAGAGCGTGAAAACCTCATTACCAAAGAGCACGGCTGTGTATTCCTCATGCAGATCGGCGACAAGCTGGCTAGCGGTAAGCCTCACGATGGCCGTGCTCCTGACTATGACGACTGGAAGTTAAATGGGGATATTCTGTTCTGGTTTGACAATCTCCAGTGTGCCCTGGAGATCTCCAGTATGGGCATACGTGTAGATGAGACAGCCCTGGAAGAACAGTTAAAAAAATCCGGCTGTGAAGAACGCCGGGAGCTTCCCTACCATAAAATGCTTTTAAACGGCGAGCTTCCCTATACCATCGGAGGCGGTATAGGACAGTCACGCCTCTGCATGCTGCTGTTAGACCGTGCCCATATCGGCGAGGTTCAGGCCAGTATCTGGCCAAAACAGATGCGTGATCTTTGCAGGGAGAATCGAATCTACCTGCTGTAGAGAAAGACAGCTGTGAACTTCTCTATTTTCTTCCTTATTGAAATCATTGGCACTGTGGCTTTTGCTTCCTCCGGAGCCCTGGCTGCCATAAAAAAAGGATTGGATCTTCTAGGCATCATTGTTTTAGGCGTGACTACTGCTGTCGGAGGCGGTATGCTCCGGGACATTATCCTTGGATTAGTACCTCCCAGCCTTTTCACCGATCCAATCTACGTGTACACGGCCTTTGCCACCTCTATGGTGCTCTTCATTCTGGTACGCCTGAATCAGCAGATTCTGGAAAGCCAGTACATCTCTGTCTACGAGCGCCTTATGAATCTTTTTGACGCCATCGGCCTGGGGGCATTTACCGTTACTGGCATCAATACAGCCGCCACAGCCGGGTATCAGGACTATATTTTCCTGTCTGCCTTCCTAGGCGTCCTCACAGGAGTAGGAGGCGGTATCCTAAGGGATATTCTGGCAGGACAGACCCCTTACATCCTGCGCAAACATGTATATGCCAGCGCGTCCATTGTGGGAGCTGTCTGCTATGTTGCCCTGCATGGATTCTGCAGCCGCGATCTCTCCATGGTGGTCAGTGCTGTTGTCATTGTTTTCATTCGGCTTTTGGCTACCCACTATAATTGGAATCTCCCTACTGCCTACAAGGCTTAAAGAACGGAGTTTTCTGCAGCCGCCCATAAAAACACACGAAAATACATATAAAAAAAGCATGGGATTTGGGATCCATTTCAATGGTTCTTCCAAGCTCCATGCTTTTTTCTTTTTATTTTTTATATGCAACGTATATACAACCGTTCCTGAAAGCCCTGCTTAGCCCTGAGCCACAGCAGCTGTCTGACCGTTCTCACCAGACCATTCAATAGCAGCATATGCCTCTGCAATGTTCAGCATATGGTCACCAATACGCTCATAATCAGTGAGCATCTCCGAATACAGGATCGATGATTCTACATTGCAGTTGCCTGCCCGCATACGGTCAATCTGATTTTGGCGGAACTTCAGGGTAATATCATCAATCTTCTGTTCAACCGCTTCCACCTGTTCCAATTGAAACCTGCTGTCAGCTGAAGCTGCCTGAAGCAGAAGCTCCATTCCCTCCCGACAGGTTTTTTCCATGGTTGCAAATTCCTTTTTCGCATAATCGGAGAACTGCAGCCCTTTCTTCTCGATAGTTTCCGCATATTCTGCCAAATTCATGGCGTGATCGCCGATACGCTCAATATTCCCAAGAATACTATACATCTTATTCAGAGTATCAATATCCTTTGGCGTCTGATCCAGGACTAAAATCTTAGATATTTTTTGAGACAGGCGCATATTGCTCAGATCGATCTCTTCCTCCCTGTCTGCGATTACCTGGATTCCATCTTCTTTGCCCCCGTTCTCCACTGCCTTAAAGCTATCTGTTACGTTCTCAGCAGCTGTTTCCAGCATACTGCGGATCTCATCGTGGATCTGATTGATCGCAATGGTAGACACTCCCAAATGATGCTTGGAAGCCATAAGTCCCTCAAACCACTGATCGGCATCCTTCACATGGATATCCTTATCCGGCAAGATCGTATTAGCTGCTTTCACCAGTAAAGAACCAAATGGAAGGAGGAGGGCCGTAGTTGTAATATTAAAAATGGTATGAACATTTGCGATCTGAGAAACCGGATTATCCGGGCTCAGGCTGATCACGAAATCAGTAAAGTTGGTAGTCATACACAGCACTACAAATAAAACAGTTCCGATCACATTAAACATAAAGTGGATCAAAGTCGTGCGCTTTGCGTTCCGGCTGGTTCCTACAGAAGCAAGGAGCGCTGTAATACAAGTACCAATATTCTGTCCAAAGAGCACATACACAGCACTATGGAGATTGATCACTCCGCTCATGGCAAGGGCCTGAAGAATACCTACAGAAGCGGAAGATGACTGAATAATGGCTGTAAATACAGCTCCTACTATAATTCCCAGCAGGGGATTCGAGAATTTCGTAACCATGTGTACAAAGGTTTCTGAATCTCTCAGAGGAACCATGGCATCACTCATCATCCCCATTCCGATAAAGAGCACGCCGATACCTGCTACGATACCCCCAACATGCTGCACCTTTTTGTCCTTCACAAATACCAGGCACATAACGCCCACAAAAGCGATGAGAGGCGCCAATGCTCCGATGTCCAGAGCAATGAGCTGACCGGTGATGGTAGTACCGATATTTGCTCCCATAATGATCCAGACAGCCTGCTTTAAAGTCATCAGTCCGGAATTTACAAATCCTACTGCCATAACCGTGGTGGCAGAGGATGACTGGATCAAAGCAGTGATGCCAGCTCCTACCAAAACGCCAAGGAATCGGTTGGCTGTCAGCTTTTCCAGGATCTGCTTCATGCGGTTTCCTGCCACCGCCTCCAGATTCGTACTCATCATCTGCATTCCGTACAGAAACAGAGCCAGGCCGCCCAAAAGGCTCAAGACCAATTCTACTCCCATATGTTTTCTCCTTTAGTTTGAGTAAAGAGCTGAAACAAAAACAGAGCTTCTCTTTTGTTTTTCCCTGTGACTGTCTCCAGTATTCTGCCTATCCTTATTAATAAACGCGAAAAAAAGACATAGCCCGCCATCTTTCTGATCGCAGGTTATGTCTTCTATGCTTATTGATGTGAAATTGGATTATGGAGTGCACAGGCCCTGTTCATAACTATCTTCCAGCCTCTTTCCTATTTTTTACATTTTATTTACAACTTCTTTACACCTACTCATTATACGGGATATTTCATTTATCGTCAATATTGTTTCCTGCAACAAATGTAAAGTTCACGTAAATTATATGTAAAATGGCCGCCTTAGTGAAACAGCTGTGCCATACATCTTCTTGCCTGCCTATATCAGACAAGAAAAGGTAATTTTAATATTATCTAATATTGGATAATCCTTCTATCTGTTTTTAAATATATCTGCAATTGCTTTCCACATGCGAACCAAAACATTCCACATACGCCGCAGAGGACTTTCTTCCTTTTTCTCTGTCTCTGCATCCCCTGCCTTTTCCTCCTCCTTGTCCAGGCTGATCTCATCTGTCCTCAGCACAATCTGTAAAGTTTTGGGAGGTTTATTCTTATCTGATGTAAACGAACGCTTCTCAGCAGATGGATCCATAAACAGGAAGCGATTTTCTGTATCAAATTTATCCAGCTGGCTGTCCACCGTATCCTTCATGACTCTCCCGGCTTCACGCAATGCTGTTGTACTGTCCAAAACACTCAGGCTCTTTTCCAACAGCTCCATGCTCCCCTTTAAGCTCTCCCTCAGAGAAGCATCCATATCATTGCTGCTGCTCTTTAATGTCTCCTGGACAATAGTCATAGTGCTCACTCCCTGATTCAAGGCAGCTGTCATACGGCTCACCAGCTCGCTGGAATCGTCCAGAGCTGTCTGAAGATCCGGATAATAGGCATCAAGAGAATCATGAAGGGCTGTGAGATCTTCAATGAAATAGTCCATACTGTCCACCAGCTCCGCACTATATTTTGCAGAATCAGAAGTATCGTCCATTAAATTGGACATTAGACTGGATAAATGACCGCTGGTTTCTGAAATCCGCTCAAGATAGTCCTTTCGCTTCATGAGAGCGCGCAGCAGCTCAGATGTATCCATGGTAATCCCCGGAATAGGTGCAGACACCCTTGGCGCATAATGGCGCTCTATTCTGGAAATGATCTGGGAATCTTCCCCCGAACCATCGGCACTGCTGTTCTCTTTTCCTGCCTCAGGCTCTTGATCTGAAACGCTCTCCTGGCCTTTTTCTTCCTCCTGATCCGTTCCGCTGTTCTTATCCCCACTGTCCTCTTTGTCCCCGCTGTCCTCTTTGCCCGTCTCTGGCTCTTGATCCGAAACGCTCTCCCGGCCTTTTTCTTCTTCCTCCAGTTCTTCCTCTTCCAGCTCCTCCTCCCATTCTTCAAACTCGCTCAGGTTATCTAAAGTATTTCCTATTCCCGTAATATAAGCCTGCTGGCTGGCTTGAAGCTTCGCGTCCAGCGCAATCAGCTGCTGCATAAGATCCGTCAATTCCGGTATACTCTCAGACAGCCCTTCTGTGCTGCTCTTTATATTGTTGAGCCGTGTTTCCAGCTTTCTTAAGGGATCCTGCATATCCCCTAAGGTATTTACAATATCACCCATACTCTGATGGACTACCTCTGAGGACTCCTTAGCTGTCTGAATATGAGGGATCATAGCCTCCAGCTGTCCTGATACGGAGGTCAAAGCTGCCAATGTCTGGTCATTTCCTGCCAGGATACGATCCTTTGCACTGCTCCACTTTTGTCTGGCGCTCTCCGCATTCCCCAGCCCCTCCTTGACCTCTCCCACACCCTGGCGCATACTTTCTACAGATCTTGCCATCTGTTCCAGACTATCATATAATTGGTCCCCAGCATCCTGCCATGTATCCTTAGCTTCCTTCAGATCCTTAATATGTTCCAGATCCTCCACCGTTCCAGGAGTCATTGCCAATATCACTCCCGTACTCTCAAAGCAGTCGGTTCCAATGCGCACCGTGTAATCTCCCTCCTCTCCCGGAAGGGCTGTGAACACGACCGCTGTGGTCTCCCCTAAATTCTGAGTCTGGGAACCCTCGGCCTCTACACTGTAGCATTTTCCCATATCCACTGGCACGGCGGCCATCAACAGCATATTATTCCGATCATACTCTCTTGCCTTTTCATTCGGCTCTGCCTGAATATGGATCTCCACCAAGCCGGAAGCCCCGGCCAGCTTATCACCATCTACAGGAACACCATTCCATTTATAGGAAATATCAAAATCCCAGGGCAGAACTACCTGCTCCTTATCCAGACTTCCTTTATAATAAAAACGCTCTTTTCCAGCTTCGTCAAAGGTCCATGTAACCGCGTCCCCCTCTACGGACGGTTCTGCACTGTTTGACATGTTTGTTATCGTCTCATAAGTTCCATAGTCTGTAAATTGGTTCTTGCCATTAAGGCTCACTCCTTTTACCACATTGATCTTATCAATCTTTCCATAAAAATCCAAATTTACATACATGGTTTCATCTATAGCTACATCTGCTTCTGCCCCCAATACCCATATGGAGCCATTCCCTGTACTGATCATAACAGCCGCCATTCCTGCCGCCATGATCCTCTTATAAATTTTCTTCATCAATTTCCACCTCCGACGGCTGCATTTCTGTATTTTCCCTTCCAGCCAGCAGTCCTGCCGCTGACTTTACTCCTGCCTTTATGATCGCCTTTGCCCTCTGTCTTCTCTTTTTTCTATAATCCTGGAAACGCTTCCACTCATTGCTGGTAATGATCCGGTCAAAAAGGACTAAAAGCGCCGGGAGTACCGTGAGCACCAATATCACACTGAACAGAGCGCCTCTGCCGATCAGATGTCCCAGATCTCCAATAGCCGCAGTGGTGGAGATAAAATGGATAATATAACCTGCCAATATGATAATCGTCCCTGATGTAAAAATAGATGGACAGGATAATGCCAGAGCCTGGATACAAGCCTCCTTTTTCTCCATTTCCTTCCTGCATGCCACATAATGATTGGTCAGCAGAATGGAGTAATCAACAGTTGCCCCCAGCTGTATGCTGCTGACAATGATATATCCCATAAAAACCATGGTATCCCCTGCAAGATAAGGAACTGCCATATTCAGGAAAATAGCCGCCTCAATCGGAACCATAACAACCGTAGGGATCACCAGTGACCGGAAACTGAACATGACTACCAGAAAAACTCCCAACATAGACAGTGTGTTAACCCTTGTGTTGTCCTCCGTAATGGTTATTTTTATATCCTGTGTTGAAGGTGTTTCTCCCACCAGGTAAGCTCCGTCCGGATAGTACTGTTTTAAGATCTCCTGTATTTCGTCCGATCCCTGAAATGCCATTTCACTCTCTGTCTTTGTTCTTATGTAAATCAGCATCCTCCCATAATCCTTTGTATGGAGCTGACTGGTCACCGAATAAGGGAGAAATTCCTCTGGAATCCCTTCCGGCAGTGTATTTGCCATGGAAGTAACGCTTTTTACATAAGGCAGTTCCTCTATTTTCTCTGACATCTCCTTCTCATTTACAGGCGATGTATTGGGATACAGAGCCAGCATCATATTGCTCCGTCCAAATTGTTCCGAGATCACCTGATCATCTTCATAAACCTGCGTCCCCTCGCTGGCTCCCACAGCGCTGTTTCCATATAAGAAATCATTCATTCCCTGGGCCACATAAGCAGGCGGTGTTAATATCAACATAATGATAAGGGGAATCCAGCGGATCCTATAGATGAAACGTCCCACTCCTTCAAAGGAAGGGAGAAACGGCCGATGTTTTGTCCTCTCATTCCATCTGGAGAATTTGAGGATCATGGCCGGCATAAAGAATAAAACCGTAAGCAGGCTGAATACGATCCCCTTTGCCAACACCAATCCCATATCAAACCCAATGGTAAACTTCATAGAAACCAAAGCCAAAAAGCCCACCACGGTAGTCAGGCTGCTGGCAAAAATGGAATTGATCGCCGCATCAATCGCATGGATCATGGCCTGTTCCTCTGACAGACCTTTCTCCTTTTCTCTGGCAAATGCATCCAAAAGGAATATAGAATAGTCCATTGATGTTGCCAGCTGAAGCACCATAGCCACATTATTGGTCAAAAAGGAGACTGTTCCAATAAAAATATTCGTCCCCCGGTTTAATAGGATAGCCACTCCCATAACGATCAGAAACAGGAAGGGTTCCGACCAGGCTGAGGTACTGATACATAAAACCACAAAAATCATGATCACTGCCACAGACAGGATCAGATTCATCTCACTTTCCACATTTTCTGTCAGAGACTTATTCTGTACGGCCATTCCCACATAATATCCTTTATCTCCAGTAATTGCTTTCATTTCATCAATTGCCTGAGATGTCTTTTTATCTGTATCCCCCTCGTCAAATGTAATATCCATGACAGCGCAGTCATTCTTATAATAATCCTCTATATCTGCATCTCTCAGGAAGTCTTCTCCTGCGTATACATTGACAGTGCTGTCACACCACAAAATCTGATCTACCCCGTCCACAGCCTCCAGCCGGTCCTTATACTGTTTTGCCTCGTATAGGCTTACATCCTTCAACATCAGCCTGGCTGTTCCGGGATAACCAAACTCCTTTTCCATCAGATCCAGCCCCACACAGGATTTGGCTGACTCAGGAAGATATTCTGTCAGATCATAATTTACATTTACAAACAGCATGGCGATCAGGGAAAAGATACATCCCATGACAAATACGCTCTCGATCCATCCCTGTTTACGAAGGATAAACCGGGCAATCCGAAAGGATATTTTTTCACCGTCCTGCCCTTTTTTCTTTTCTTTCCTCTTTCTCTTCCAAAAGGGATCCTGTCCTTTTAGTCCCTCAATCAACTTCTGTCCCATGTCTCCTGCTCCTTAATATATCTGCATTTTCCCTTTCACTCCGTCATTTTCCTTCTCACTCTGTCATTTCCCTCTTACTCCGTCGTTTCCCTCTCATTCCGTCGTTTCCCTCTCATTCCGTCGTTTCCCTCTCATTCCGTCGTTTCCTTCTCATTTCATTCTTCCATACCTTCCAGAAGATCATCAGATAATCTAGCGCATAAAGATCACCATAAAGGAGTGGCTTCCATTCTCCTCCTTATGGCTCATACCCAAATTTCGATAATATGTCAGAGAATATTTCCTGTCTTTTTTAGACTCAAATGCCCGGTTCATCTGCTCCTCCAGCTTGTCAAAAGCTTCCTCCCCGTCCTGACAGTTTCTTATATATAATTCCAGGCAGGAGGAATTTTTTCGGTATGGAACAGAAGCAAGATAATCGTTGACAGTTCCATCTCCTGGAATTTTCCCATCAGCGTAGCCTTGTTCCATAGCCCTTTTCAGACGGTGAGCTGCTGCACGGTTTAAAGCCATATCCATACGGAAGGAGGCATAACGGTCGTAGGAATACCCTATTTCTCCGCTCTCCCAGCCCTCTCGTTCCGGATGCTCCTCAAAATACTGATCCTTCTTTTTCTCATTCAGCCGGTCAAACAGCTGCTGTTCTTCCAGATCATAACATCCGGCTTCATAGGCCCCGCCTCCAGTGCCATGAGTTCTCTGAGCAAAGGTCAGCTGGCCGTCTGATGAAAACGCATATGTTCCATTCCCTAATTCCAATTCTCCCAGGTTCATGCCCCCATCCTCATGAAAATAATACCAGCTGTCTTCTACCGGATACCAGCCAGTAACCATGACCCCCTTCTCATCCATAAAATAATATCTCCCCTCCTGGAACAGCCAGCCTTTATGGAATGTTTGATCCGGATCGACCCAATACCAAGATGAATCCTGTTTGATCCAGCCCGGAGATAAAGCTTCTGTCCCCTGAACTTCATTTTGGGGAGAGGGAGGTAAAATCATCTCCTCCTGCGCCCACACAGTTTGGGCGTTCAGCAGCATTTCCAGGCCAAGGAACAGGACTGCTGCCAACATTCCCACGATCCGTCCCTGAAAGCGATGTTTTCCTTTTTTTCTTTCTATCATAATATATTCCCATTCCCTCCTGACAGCAGCATACAGCGGTCAGGGAACATGTTCTCCCTACCGCCAATGGCCGTTTTAGAAAATATTTTCTTATGGTAAGTCTTTCATGATACTATTTTTAAATCTGTAACAGTTCAGCCAACATCTTCTTGTCCGTTTAAAACGGACAAGAAGCATTGGGCGTCTGCCCTATGAAGATTCAAGGAGGAAAATGATTATGAAAACAAGCTTTCAACCCATTTTCCTGTCTGAATCTTCGCATGGCTGAACTGTTGCTTAAATTTTATTCGACTCAACTCTACTAATTGACTTTTGTTTATTTATTAACTATAATTGAATTATATTGTTTTGTGGCAAAAATGCAATCATCATTTTTAATCTTTTTGTTGATTAATGCGCATTTATCCCATTTTTATATGGCATTTTATTATTTTTTCATAAGGAGGAACCGGAAATGAAGCCAGAAACATTAGACCGCCGAGTAAGGAGAACCCGGAAATTGCTTCGGGAATGTCTCATTGCATTATTAAAAACAAAAAAGGTACAGGATATTACAGTACGTGAGCTGACGGAGCGTGCCGACTTAAACCGAGGAACATTTTATCTCCACTATAAAGATGTCTTTGATTTATTGGAAAAAACTGAGGAAGATCTTCAAGAGGACTTTAACCGTGTTTTAAGCCGCCATCAGCCCGTAGATCTCACCAGGCAGCCCTCTGCCATTTTCCAGGATATATATACCCTGGTTTACGAAAATTCTGATCTCATTGAAATTTTATTAGGAGAAAACGGGGATTTAAAGTTTGTAACTCATTTAAAAAATCTGATCCGCGAAAAATGTCTGAAAGATTGGATTGAAATATACCGCTCCGGCAATCCTGCATCCTTTGATGCATTTTCCTCCTTCATTGTGTCAGGATGTGTGGGACTGGCAGAATACTGGATTAAAAATGGATTAAAAGAAACACCGGAACAGATGGCGAGACTGGCAGAACAGATCATTACCAAGGGAATGGGTGTTTTACAGCTTGACCCTTATGAGTCCTGTGTGGTAGGATAAGCTTGCATTTGAGATTATCTTACCTGTCATCGAGGGAGAAAATACCTTCCTATCCGCCCACAGATGATAGAATGAGGAGGAACTATATGAATACAGAAACTATCTTTTCCCCCACTGCCTGTGTCCGTATCCAGAAAGGCGCTGGCCGTTCCTTAAAAGCAGGAGGGGCATGGATATATGATAATGAGATTGAACAAATCTCCGGCGAGTTTAGAAATGGCGATTTAGTCACTGTAGAAGATTTTGACGGTTATCCTTTAGGGATCGGTTTTATCAACACCCGCTCCAAGCTCACAGTCCGTATGATGTCCCGAAAAAAAGAGACGGCCATCAATCGCGATTTTCTGGAAATGCGTGTCCGGGCCGCCTGGGAATACCGCAAAGCGGTAACTGATACTTCCAGCTGCCGGCTCATCTTTGGCGAAGCTGACTTTCTTCCCGGGCTGGTGATCGATAAATTCTCTGATATATTGGTAGTTGAATCCCTTGCTCTGGGCATTGACCGTTTCAAGCCGATCGTAGTAGAGCTCCTTAAAAAAATTCTGGAAGAAGACGGGATCCAGATCCGCGGCGTTTATGAGCGCAGCGATGCAAAGGTGCGGCTTCAGGAAGGAATGGAACGGTTCAAAGGTTTTCTTGGCAATCCCTTTGATACCAAGGTGGAAATCCAGGAAAATGGCGTCCGCTACATGGTAGATGTGGAGGATGGACAGAAGACTGGATTCTTTCTGGATCAGAAATACAACCGCCTGGCTGTCCAGAACTTATGCCGCCGGATCCAGCCCTCGGAAGTATTAGATTGTTTTACCCATACAGGATCCTTTGCCCTGAACGCAGGCCTAGCCGGATCTGGCCATGTACTGGGTGTGGATGCCTCAGAGCTAGCCGTAAATCAAGCCAGGGAAAATGCCGCTCTGAACGGTTTAGAAAACCGCATAGAATTTCTGTGTGCCGATGTCTTTGACCTTCTTCCAAAGCTGGAGAGGGAAGGCAAAAAATTCGATGTGGTAATCCTCGACCCTCCAGCTTTTACAAAATCCCGCAGCTCTGTTAAAAATGCAGTAAAAGGCTATCGGGAAATCAATATGAGAGGCTTAAAGCTTGTAAAAGACGGCGGATATCTGGCCACCTGCTCCTGTTCTCACTTTATGGAACCTGAGCTTTTATCCCAAACCATACGCCAGGCTGCCGCCAGCGCCCATAAGCGCCTGCGCCAAGTGGAATACCGCACCCAAGCTGCCGATCACCCCATTTTGTGGGCAGCAGACGAATCCTACTATCTGAAATTTTATATTTTTCAGGTATGTGAGGAAAAGTAGGCAGATCCTGACTTGTATTCCTCTGCCTCTAAAAACGCAAAAGCTTATACTTCTAACATTTTAAAAGTTCAAACCACAAAAAAGCCGCGTAAACACTCAATATCATTAACTTTAGCAAAAAGCAGAAATCGTAGTCGTTTATAAAACTATGCTTTCTGCTTTTTTATCTTTATATGGGCATACGTATTCCCTTTCTTTTTTATATTCGCATCTTTTAAGGTCAATATGCTCTTTTATGA
>CABQJX010000029.1 GCA_902464595.1 uncultured Lachnoclostridium sp.
TTTTTAGAAACATTTCAGGCTCTTAGTGCGCTCTTATAGCCGGAAACCGGAGCCTAGCAATCCGAATCGAAAGGGAAACTTCAAAATGCGAAAACTCAAGAATTTCCTCCATTGTCTTCTCCCCGTTTTAGTGGTACAATCATTTTGTCGCCAGTTCCGAAAGGAGTGCGGTTTTACCGTATCGGAGGTGTCCGGTCTCACACACATTATCCCGGGAACACACTCCGGCTGGCGGCCTTTGCACGCCTTTTTCGCACCAAATCCAAAGAAAGGATCCTACATCACACTATGGAACATCAACAAATCCTGCAAAGAAACACCGGCTTTTTTGCTTTTCTCCTGAGCGGCATATGCGCGATCAGCAGCGGCATTGTGGTAAGCCTTCTCCAGGAATCTTATGGTTTTTCTTACAGCATGACCGGAACCCTTTTATCCCTGATGAGTATAGGAAATCTTCTGTCCGGCTTTTTGTCAGGAATGCTCCCCTCCAAAATTGGTTCCAAAACCACGATCTTACTTTTAACCTGCGGATATGCTGTGGGGTATCTCATGATGGGCTTTTCCGGCCTTCCGTTCATTCTCATGCTCGGTTTTTTCTTAGTAGGCGCCGCCAAAGGAAATGCCATCAACACTTGTACCATACTGGTAGCTGATAATTCCAAGAACCGCACCAAAGGAATGAACTTGATGCACAGCTGCTATGCGCTGGGAGCTCTTTTATGCCCTTTTATCATTGCTTTTTCCGCCAAAGCAGGAAGGATATTCCCTATGCTCCTTTTATCCCTGTTCGGCCTTTTCATGTGGCTGGCGTTCTGTTTCACTCCTGTAGAAACAAAAACCACAAAAAAAGAGCGGCTGGCTGACCGCAGTTTTCTCAAAAGCAAGAAATTCTGGATCATTACCGGCCTTCTCTTTTGCCAAAACGGAGCAGAAACCAGCGTCACCGGCTGGCTGGTCACCTACTTTAAGGGAAACGGAATTATCACCGAAACTCTGAGCCCCTACACAGTAACGGTCATGTGGGGAGCAACCCTCATCGCACGCATGCTGATCGCCTTTGTGATCCCTATTAAAAACAGCTATTCTGCCATGATTAAAATGAGTGTAGGCTGCATTCTGTTTTATATAGGACTCATACTCTCCCATTCCCAAAATGCAGCTATACTATTGCTTTTTGCCTTTGCTTTTTCTATGGCAGGAATGAATCCCACCGCTGTAGCCAGCGCCGGGCGCATGACCAGCGCCGCCAGCATGGGGATCATGCTTCCAGTAGCCAGCAGCGGGGCCATCATCATGCCCTGGATCATCGGAATCGTTGCAGAGCATACCGGGATCAGCACCGGAATGGCCGTCAATATCCTCCCCTGCATAGGAATGCTCCTATTCAGCCTGGCCGGAAAACAACTAAAATAGCAAAACAGGCGAATACCGGAATATTCATTCTGACACAACAGGCATACGGTTCAAAAACACAGTAGGCGGAAATCCTTTTCGGATTTCCGCCTACAAAAAAAGCAGGTGATGGGAATCGAACCCACGTATCCAGCTTGGAAGGCTGGTGTTCTACCATTGAACTACACCTGCATATAACTTATTTTGTTTGTTGAACACAGGTGCTATTATATCTGATAAGCCTTAAAATGTCAACATTTTTTCTTCCAAAATAGCGCGAAGATTTTTGTAATTTTTTGGGCATATTTTTTTAATATTTTTTCCGAAAAATAGTTGCCATTTTGCAAAATCCATGCTATACTATCATTCGTGTTGCGGGAGTGCTGGAATTGGCAGACAGGCAAGACTAAGGATCTTGTGGGTGTATGCTCGTGTGGGTTCAAGTCCCATCTCCCGCATGAAAGGTGTTATGTTTTCTGGTCTTCAGAAAATGTAGCACTTTTTTGTTGTTCTAAAATATTTTTTCAAATACAAGCCTCCGAAAAATAAAAACAGCTGCCCCTTAACGGAACAGCTGCAGATAATACCATGGAGGAAGGAAGCGGCCGATCACGCCTAAAGCAGGGACCAATCTGGAAACATCCACAAATACAGGGCAAAATGCCAGACTTCCCACCGTCAGAAGGGGGATGAGGCAGTTTAAAACCGTACCCTTCCTGCACAAGATCTTCAGGATCCAAACCCAGGTCATAGTTCCTGTTAAATAAAGGAACATGGCTGTCCATTCTGCTAGCAATCCGAGCCCCTCTCCTCCAGCCCACACCGCCGCCAATCCAGACAGCGCTGCCAAAGCCCCAGGCGCTGCCGCTGCTGCCAAACAGCAGAACTTCCGCTTTCCATAAGGCAAAGGTTGGAACAATCCCCTTTCTTCATCTTGGCAGACAGCAACCACTCCATACAGACAGGCCGAAAATATCAAAGCAGCGGCTATGCCTCTTATAGGAAAAATCTGCGTTCCAGTTTCCTCCAACTCCCTGATTGCTTCTCCTTGATCCTGAAAATAATAAGAAAAATGAAACGTAGAACCATTCGATATCCAATGATCATAAAGCATACCTGCCTTATCCCCTGCCTCTATTCTGGCCTCACTCCCAACTTCTCCCAAAGGTTCAAAAAGCGCCTCTTGTTCTACATAATCCACCAGGAGATCCCGATTATAAATACGGGCCAAAGCAGCGAATACTGTCTCTGACGAAAGAGAAGCTGCCACCGTAGAAGGTGCATAGTAAAGGCCAATCGAACGCCTGAATTTCTTCTGATCCATTTTCTGGCGAAGCCCATCATAAATCACGTAGCCGCACTCTGCATTTCGGGCTGCCACTTCTTCCTCCACCATCTCCCTGTCCTCACAGAGATAAAATCGGAACATCCCGCCTGAGCTCTCCTCTTTTACCAGATCGAGAGCCAGCTCCATTCCCAGATCATTCTCCTCTTTGCCTTCCACAGCCAGAGCAATATAAATCTTCTGCTCTCCCTCCTGCTCCATTTTTCCCAACAAGAATGCGCCTGCAGGAAGCAAAAAAAGGAACAGCAAAAATGGGATTTTTTTCCCATACCGCTTGCAGGATAATACAAACCAGATCCATACTGTTTTCATTCCCGGATCACCTCCGCTCCCATACTGAACAGGAATCCTGTTAAGACAATCAGAATCAGCCTTGCAAAGACCCAAAGATCCCATTCTCCAGTAACCGCCATTTTTATTCCCTCCATCCACTGAAAGGAAGGGAATATAGGAGCTATCACCCTCAATGATTCCGGCAGGAAAATGAGCGGAAGAAATCCCCCTGCCAAAAAATGCATGGAAGAGGCTGAAAGGAACAGAAACATCCCCCCTCCGGTTATCGTTCCTGCAATTTCATACAGACATACGACAAACGAAGCTATACTGAGGCATACTAAAACAATTGCAGCGCTCTCCATCATTCCCGCTTTATACCGACCGAACATTAGCCCGCCCGTCCAAAGGCAGATCCCTATTACAACTATCATGCTCCCTACACCCAGGATCCTGGAAGCAGCCCTTGTCCCTGCTCCGATCCCAATTCTTCCAAGACTCCCCTTAACGGTTCTGCATTGAGGAAGCAAATAAGGAGAAATAGGGATCGGACATAAAACCATCAAAAACACAAAGGCACTGATCCCATAAAAGCAGATCGTATCCACATCTCCTGTAGCACTGACCTGCTGCATCTTAAAGTAGTCCTCCCGAGGAAGGCTGTACTTCATATAGATCCGGTTCAGATCCGCCTCTAACTGAGGAATAGAACGTTCCATAGAATAAACTTCAAGCAATTGATCCCCTGCATAAATCCCTGCCTGGCTGGCTTCCAGAGTAGCTGCCCCAGCCTCTGTGAGCTCCATGAAAATTCTGCTTTCCACGCCTCCGCCTTGAGGCAGAATAATCTGTACAGGCGTATTTTTCCCATTTATAATATCCTCTACAAACTGCGGCGGAACCTCCATCACAGCATATACCTGGCCTTTTTCCAATTGTCTGAGAGCTTCTTCCCTATCCATATATTTAAAATCACAAAGGCTCTCTACGCTGTCCAGAGAACTGAGCATGGACACCGCTTGCCTTGCAAGCCCATCTCCCTCCGGCAAAATGACTCCCACCGCCACTCGTCCCACTGCGCGTTCTCCATATAATGCCCTTGCTGACAAAAGGGCAGCCGCGCCCACTAAAAGAAGCAGCGCGATTGCCCCAGCCATCATATGGGGAAAACGCTTCCATGCCCGTTTTAGCTCAAGTCTGAGATAAACCAAACGTGTCCGCATATCTTCCCTATCCTTTTATCTTATTGATTTCAGATCCCGAAACAATTGTTTCCAAACCTTTCTTTATTGTGCCTCAAATGCTGTAAGTCCAAAAACCCCAAATACCATCTCCAACATAACGCTGTACCATTCTTCCTCCGTAGCAGCCATCATATCGAAAGGTTCACCTTCCAGGGGTGCGATCTCTCCTGATAACGGCTCATAACCAAACGCCCCGCTCAAGGTCATATATGCATCTGTCTCTGAAACAGCGGCCGGGTCGTCCGCCGTCAGACTGGGAGCAGAAATCTCCAAAGAATCCATTGCAATGTGGATCGCTTTTCCCTTTTCCAGCTTATCAATAACGCCCTGGCAGGATACTCCTGCCAATTTTGCTCCATTTGCTGCAGCTTCTCCTGCTATATGGTAGCTTCCATCTGAAGAATCATAGGTTCCGGTATACATCAGGCTGTATGGTTCACTTTTTTCTCCTGCCAAAAGCAGATCCAGCGAAAGATCACAAGTAAGCTTCTTTCCATCATATGTTCCCTGCTTTATAAGAGAAACAGAGGAAGTCCCCAGCTGATCGGTCAATGTAAGATCTGCCTTTGCATTCTGGGTAGGATAAGCTCCTCCTTCTAACTGGAAATGGAAGGCAAGGTCTGCTGTTTCATTTGTCTGATTGTCCAGAACAGAAGTTGTCCCCTGTATTGCTGCCAGATTTCCCTTCTTATCCACAAAAACAGTCATATCTATATCTGTCAGTGCCTGTTCCAGAACTGCAATCCCCTCATCAACTGCTTTCTTCATCTCATCATAAGATTGCTGCTGCATTTCCTGAGCAGACATTGGTTCTGTTCCTTCCACATACGTGCCGCCCATCAGTTCACTGATTCTTACTGTCATTTCCAGCTGACGCAGGAAATCTTCCTTTAATGTCTCATCCTGAAGGAAGAAATCAGAAGACGTGCGCAAAAATTCAATCATAGAGTCCTTGCTGACAACCACATGGTATCCACGGCAGCTGGTCTCCTTTCCATTTACAACATACGTACCTTTCTCTGCCTTCTCAACCGTAAGCGCTGCTTTAAAGTTATCCTGGGCCTGACACCCCTCTTTATACCGATTCAGGAGGGCCTCCAGATCAAAAGGAGTCTTTCCCTCTGCCTGCTGCTTCTGGGATTCGTCAATCACCTCTGTAAAGTAAGCTGCAAGCCCATCCACATCTACGTTTGCCTCAGCCAGAGCCGGCCCCATCACAGGTGAATTTTTGATCCGTTCAGACAAACCTTCTCCCAGATCTGCGGTAAACACATAATCAGAAAGCTCCGGAACAGACAGCATCATGATGTCATCACCATAATAAGCATTCAGATTGACCAGATCCATACCATTGTAAATAATCCCCATATTCATAGAGCTTTTACTATTGGTAATATCGCTCTTTCCTTCCAGCCGGAATCCGCTGCCCACATAGGCGTTTAACATCTCATCCGTGCTGCTGTCCATTTTAATATCCATAGAAAACTGGCTGTCTGCCCCTACCGATGACTCGGCAAATTCTCTTGTTCCAAATAATTCCTCAGAAGGATAAATGATCTCGTCTGAATAGACACGCTCAAAGGCCTCGATCACAACCTCTTTCGGATCTTTGGCCGTCAGCTTCACCGCGGCCAAAACTGCAACAGCAATCACTGCGGCTGCACCAACCGCAATTCCCACCATTTTTCCCTTTTTCTTTTCGGGAATGTCAGGCTTCTGAACCGTTTGGAGGGTCTCCTCCCGCTTCTCCTCTTGAGCTTCTTCCATCTGAGCTTCTACCACCTGAGTCCCTCCCTCTTGAGTTTCTTCCGCCTGGGCCCCTTCCCCTTGAGTTCCTTCCGCCGGTTCTGTCCCGCCGGTTTCCTCTGGCAGTTCTGTCATATCAGCGCCGCACTGAGCACAAATTTTGTTATCCTCCGGCTGCTCTGCCCCACATTTTCTGCACTTCATATCGCTCTCCTCCTTTGCATATGGTGTACATTCCAGCTTTCGCTATGTTCCCACAGCACACCTTCTATCGAAATTGTTCTATCAGCGCTCCCGCAGACAGCCCACATTCGATCTGTCTTATTTTTCCCTGACTCAGCACATACATCTGAGTGCAAAGGGACAACTCTTCCATCTCATGGGAAGTCAAGATCAAGGTTCCCCCTTCTTCCATATACTGGCGCAAATATCCGCGGATCATTTCCTTACATTCCAGATCCAGCGCAGCCCCCGGCTCGTCCATGATCAAAACAGGCGCATGGCCCGACAGAGCGCATGCAATACTGAGACGTTTCTTCATTCCGCCTGAAAGATGACTCACCCTGCGGTCCAGCATAGACTCCATTCCCAAAAGGAATGAGGATTTTTTTTCCAGATCTGCTCTCAGCTCCTGCCGTTTTCCCTTATACCACAAAAGCAGGTTGTCCCTCACAGTCAGCTCCTCCATAAGAGGATTTTCCTGGGGAACATAGGCCGCTTCCTCTGCAAAAACACCTGGATGGCCCACCGCTTCTTTCCCATTATACCGGATACTTCCACGATCCGCCTTCCTGGCTCCCGCCAAAATTGATAAAAGAGTTGTCTTCCCACAGCCGTTCTTCCCTACAATGCCCACACATTCACCTGGGCCGGCCTCCAGATTTATATCCTTTAAAATCTCCTGACTGCCATACGATTTACAGATTCCCTGGATCTCAACCATCCATCCTCACTCCTGTCAGACAATTCTTGGGATATATGGAACAATCGTCTGAATTGTCATGTAATAGATGAAATTAGTGTATCATATATAGAATGTGATTGCAAATTCTTATTTATTAATCATTTCTTACAGTTCCCACAGGATCATGCCGCTCTCCATATCTTTGCCCTGGCCCTTCCTATAAATACTTCTTCACATACTGTCCTGTATAAGATTCTGGGCATCTTGCTACCTCCTCAGGAGTTCCCTTGGCAATAACCGTTCCTCCCTTATCACCGCCCTCCGGCCCGATGTCAATAATATAGTCGGCTGTCTTGATCACGTCCAGATTATGCTCAATGACCACAACGGTATTTCCGCCTGCTGAGAGGCGGCGGAGTATCTCGATCAGCTTATGGACATCGGCAAAATGCAGCCCAGTTGTCGGCTCATCTAAAATATAGATTGTTTTCCCCGTTCCCCTCTTAGATAACTCTGTAGCCAGTTTGATTCTCTGGGCTTCACCTCCGGACAGCTCTGTGGAGGGCTGTCCCAGGCGTATATAACCTAAACCCACATCATACAGTGTTTGGATCTTTCGGGTAATAGACGGGACATTTTCAAAAAATGCCAATGCCTCCTCCACCGTCATATTCAGCACATCATAGATACTCTTTCCTTTATATTTAACCTCCAATGTTTCCCGGTTATACCGCTTTCCCTTGCAAACCTCACAGGGGACGTACACGTCAGGCAGAAAATGCATCTCAATCTTAATAATGCCGTCTCCGCTGCAGGCTTCGCAGCGTCCGCCCTTAACATTGAAGCTGAAGCGCCCTTTGCTATAGCCTTTTGCCTTAGCGTCTGCTGTAGAGGCAAAAAGATCCCGGATCAGGTCAAACACTCCTGTATAAGTAACTGGATTCGATCTAGGGGTTCGGCCAATAGGAGACTGGTCAATATCAATGATCTTATCCAGCTGCTCCACACCCTCAATGCACTTGTGCTTACCTGGTATCGTCCTGGCCCGGTTCAGCTTTTTCGCCAATGCCTTGTAAACGATCTCATTGACCAATGAACTCTTTCCCGATCCGGACACACCCGTCACACAGGTCATCACTCCCAGCGGAATATCCACATTAATATTTTTTAGGTTATTCTGGGCAGCTCCCTTGACACGGATCCAGCCTGTGGGCTGTCTGCGCTCTGAAGGCACGGGGATCTTCAAACGACCACTGAGATAAGCTCCGGTAATGGATTTCGGGTTTTCCATAATCTCCTTTGCTGTTCCCACAGCGACCACCTGTCCTCCATGTTCCCCAGCTCCTGGCCCAATATCTACAACACAATCTGCAGCTCTCATGGTGTCCTCATCGTGCTCGACCACCAGCACGCTGTTTCCTAAATCCCTCAGATGGAGCAATGTCTTCAGAAGTTTATCATTATCCCTTTGATGAAGGCCGATACTGGGTTCATCCAGAATATATGCCACTCCCACCAGCCCGGAACCGATCTGGGTAGCCAGCCGGATCCTCTGGGCCTCTCCGCCGGACAGCGTGCCGGTAGCCCGCGACAGAGAGAGATAATCCAGCCCCACGTCAATGAGGAAACAGATCCTGGCTCTTATTTCCTTTAAGATCGAAGCTCCTATGGTCTCCTGCATGGGTGTCAGAGTCAGCTCATTCATAAACTCCTTAAACCGGACAATGGACATATTGGTCGCTTCGTAGATATTCTTTTCCCCTACTGTCACGGCCAAGGATTCCTTTTTCAGTCTCTGGCCCTTGCAGGCAGGGCAGGGCGTGATACGCATATAAGTCTCATACTCTGCCTTGGAGGCTTCGGAGAAGGTTTCCTTATACCGCCTGTTTACATTTTCGATCAGCCCCTCAAAAGCCACATCATAAACGCCCTCTCCCCTCTGGCTCTTGTAATGCACCTTCACCTCCCGGCCGCCAGTGCCATAGAGAAGTATATCATGGATCTCCTTCGGATAATCCTTAAAGGGCGTATCCAGACGAAAATGATAAGCCTCTGCCAGAGCTTCCAAAATCGCCCTGGTAAAGCTCCCCTTATCCGCACAGGACTGCCATCCCAATACCACAATGGCTCCCTGGTCGATAGACAGAGTCTTATCCGGGATCATCAGCTCCTCATCAAATTCCATTTTATATCCCAATCCAAAGCACTCCGGACATGCTCCAAAGGGATTATTGAAAGAAAAGCTCCGAGGCTCTACTTCATCGATGCTCACGCCGCAGTCAGGGCAGGAGAAACTTTGGCTGAATTTCACCGTATCTTCACCATTTATATCCACCATCATAAGACCATTGCTCAGGGACATCACTGTTTCAATTGAATCCGTCAGCCGCTTTTCAATGCCTTCCTTCACGATCAGGCGGTCTACCACAATCTCTATACTGTGCTTGATATTCTTTTCCAGCTTAATATCCTCGGACAGCTCATAGAGGTTTCCGTCGATGCGTACCCGGACATAACCGCTCTTTCTGGCCTGCTCCAGCACCTTGGCATGTTCGCCCTTACGCCCACGCACCACTGGAGCCAACAGCTGGATCTTTGTCCGCTCCGGCATCTCCATGATCTGATCCACCATCTGGTCAATGGTCTGTTTGTGGATCTCCCTGCCGCATTTAGGACAATGGGGTATTCCCACCCTGGCGTAAAGAAGCCTCATATAGTCATAGATTTCCGTCACAGTTCCCACGGTAGAACGGGGATTGCGGTTTGTTGATTTCTGGTCTATAGAAATAGCCGGGGACAAACCCTCAATACTCTCCACGTCCGGCTTTTCCATCTGCCCCAAAAACTGTCTGGCATAAGAAGAAAGGGACTCCATATAGCGCCTCTGCCCTTCCGCATAGATCGTATCGAAAGCCAGAGAAGACTTGCCGGAACCGGACAGCCCCGTTAAAACCACCAGCTCATTTCTCGGTATATCCACGGAAACATTTTTGAGATTGTGCTCATTTGCTCCGCGGATCTTGATATATTGCTTTGCCATCCAACATACTCCTTATCTTGTCTGTTGATTCTACCATCAGTATAGCACACTGTATTTCTTTTTGCAAACGTTTGTTCGTTTTTATTCTGCTATGCTGCCAAGCCTGTAGCAAATAACTGTAGCAAATCTGTATATTATAGAAGGACTGCCGCTTTGCAACTGTTATCACATAAACGGCAGTCCTCTGTTATTTGTGAGAACCTTTCTCATTCTATTCTGTTATCCAGTTTCTGCAGATCTATGCTTCTCCCTGACAGGCCCTGTTCTCGTAAAAAACCTCACACATCACTCCCGCACCAATGCGGAAACCATCAGAAAAACATTGGCTCTTTTCCAGATAAGTCAGCTCCAGATAATGCTCCATCAACCGGTCAAACTCCATCTTTTCCTCCTGGCTCAGCTTACCTGCAAAACGGTTCATCTCCTCCAACGACTGTCTGGTGAGAGCGTCGTATTCCGCATTTCCCTGTATTGTATATTCTGATGGGCACAGCTCTCCTCTGAAAAGCTGCTGCAAAATCTTTCCCATGCCGATCCCTGCCTTTCCTTTGTAATCATTCTTTATCATGCCCCCACCCCTAAAGGATAGCACAGGGCCACTATAAATGCAACATCATGATCTAAGATCGGCAGCACGGTCAAATATCTCCATAAATTCCTCCCCTGTGATCGTCTCCTTTTCCAAAAGATAGGCGGCGATCTCATGAAGCTTTTCTTCATTTTCCTGAAGGATTTCAAGAGCCTTCTGATGCTGCTTCTTCACAATGGCGACCACCTCATCATCAATACGCTTTGCCGTGTCAGGTGCACACACCAGAGAGGCATCTCCTCCCAGATACTGGTTATTTATAGTCTCCAGTGCAACCATATCAAACTCCTCCGTCATTCCATAACGGGTAACCATAGCACGTGCAATGCGGGTGGCCTGCTCTATATCATTGGAAGCTCCGGTCGTAATGGAATGAAAGATCAGCTCCTCTGCTGCCCTTCCTCCTGTGAAGGTGGCAATCTTATCCATAGCCTCCTCCTTGGTCATAAGATACCGCTCTCCCTGCTCCACCTGCATGGTATACCCCAGCGCACCAGAGGTTCTTGGAATGATCGTAATCTTCTGAACTGGCGCGGAATGGCTCTGACAAGCTGCAACCAGAGCATGCCCCACCTCATGATAAGCTACAATACGCCGCTCTTCCTGAGAAATAACTGCATTTTTCTTCTGGTAGCCTGCGATCACCGTTTCCACACTTTCTTCCAGATCCGCCTGAGTGACCACGTTCCTTCCCAGCCGGACTGCCCTCAATGCAGCTTCATTGATAATATTGGCTAACTCCGCTCCGCTGGCTCCGGCTGTAGCGCGGGCAATCGCAGAATAGTCCACATCATCTGACATTTTTACCTTCTGCCCGTGTACCTGTAAAATAGATTCCCTTCCCTTCAGATCAGGAAGCTCCACTGGGATCCTCCGGTCAAAACGGCCAGGGCGGAGCAGCGCTTTATCTAATGATTCCGGGCGGTTTGTGGCAGCCAGGATCACCACGCCTTTCTTTCCGTCAAATCCGTCCATCTCGGTCAAAAGCTGGTTTAACGTCTGTTCTCTCTCATCATTTCCGCCCATTCCGCCGCCGTCGCGTTTCTTTCCGATGGTGTCGATCTCATCAATAAACACAATACAGGGAGCCTTTTCGTTGGCCTGCTTAAACAGGTCCCGTACCTTGGCCGCACCCATTCCCACAAACATTTCCACAAATTCAGAGCCAGATATGGAAAAGAATGGAACATGAGCTTCTCCTGCCACTGCCTTGGCAAGGAGGGTTTTTCCTGTGCCAGGAGGGCCCACTAACAGCGCCCCCTTCGGAAGATTCGCTCCAATATCTGCATATTTCTGCGGATTATGAAGAAAATCCACGATCTCCTTTAATGCGTCCTTGGCCTCCTCCTCTCCCGCTACATCGGCAAAGGTAACGCCCGTCTCGCTTTCCGCATAAATCTTTGCATTAGACTTTCCAAAAGTCATTGCATTTCCGCCGCCCATACGCTTAGACAGCATACGGCCCATCAGGTTTCCAATAACCACAAACATCAAAATGGGGGCTACCCATGAAAGCAGGATGCTGAGGATCGGGGATGCTTTTGTCTGTATCTCCCCTGTAAAGTTTTCCACATCTGCTTCCTGGAGGCGTTTTGTCAGATCATCCCCCGGGATCGGCCCTGTCTTATACGTCACATTCCATTGCTTCTGATCCTTTTTGGTAAATTGGATCTGGGACTCCCCATTGCTGACATACACGTCCTTCACATTTCCATCTTCCAGCTCCTGCAAAAATTCACTGTAAGGAACTTCTACAGAATGCTCCATCATAGGAAATACCAGTGCATTTAACACCATAACTACAAGAATTACCAGGAAATAATAATAGATAAACGGTCTTTTGGGCGGCATACCCTTCAGGTTCCTATTTCCGCTGTCTTCACTCGTCCCCATATCGTGACACTCCTTTCTCGGCTCTCTTTCATGATTTTCCATTATGATTTCACATGATGAAAGCCATTTAGCTATGCCATTAATCATACTGCAAACCATCTTCCCTTGCAACCTCTTTCTCCTTGAGTTTCAGTATTTGAGTTTCGGCATTTTTCTGTAATCCTTCCGCTTCAGTAGGAAAATAGATTTGAAGATGGTTTATAGCCTTTTCGTGCATAGAATGTTTCGTCAGGAACAATGTCAAATTTGTTTGTATAACTTATAAAAATACCAGAAAAGACTGTTGATACAGACCTTTCTGGTATTTTTACTTAATAACAAAGTTGAAACTGTTTCTATATTGATTTCATTAATTGATGACGCGCGTGGATCGCTGCTCCAATTACTCCGCTTTCCTGTCCTTCTGTCGAATAAATAAAATTCAGGTCTTGATCCGGAAGTGGCTTTCTGGCATATTTATGAATTTTTTCTTCCAATTCTTTTCTTGGGAAATCTGACATATTTGGCAATCCTCCACCTATAATAATATAATCTGGATCCAAAATATTGATTTCTGTTGCTGCTGGTATAGCCAAATCATCTATAAATTGGTGAATCACCTCAGAATCTACATGCTTTGAAAAAACACTTCCAATTTCTTCGCCTGGAAAATGTTCCCGCACGATCTTTTCAAGAGCTCTTCCGCATGCAACAATTTCCGCGCAAGACGTGTTCTTACAGCCACACACTCCATTTACTCCTCGCATAGGTATATGGCCCAATTCTGCACTGACTCCATGTTTTCCTGTAAAAATCTTCCCATCAATTGCAATGGCATTTCCGATCCCTGTCCCATAATAAATTCCTATGGCCACACCTTCGGAAGGAATATGATTTTTTTCTATATCGTTCACCAAAATCAAACATGTATCGCGCTCCAAAAATACAGGAACCTGAAAATATTCCTGAAAAGTATCTACTACCGGAATCTTATTTAACCCTTGTATATTCGGTGTCTCAATTACCCACTTTCTCTCCTTGTCAATTGTTGAAGGAAAACCAACAGAAATACCATCAATTTGTTTATTTTCTGCATATGTGTTTAAATACACTTCTACCATTTTCATTAAAAGAGGGAACGCGCCTTCTGCCTGATTATATTGATTTGTCGCTTCTTTTTTAAAATGGAACAGTTTCCCCTTCTCATCTACAAGCCCAAATCTTGTATTTGTCCCACCTACATCAATTCCGAGTATATACCCCATTTGTTATCTGCCTTCTCCTGTTTCTTTTTGAAAGTTTTCAAACATAATATCACATGCTTTGTTAAGGTCTGGATCATTTTTAAACAGACCCGAAGATCCTACAACAAAAACGTCAGCTCCTGCTTCCCTTAATCTTTTAAAAGTTTTTATATTGCATGATCCATCAATTTGAATTTTATAGTGGTATCCCTTTGCTTCCCTCAATTCTTTTGCTTCCTGGATCTTTTCCAGCATTTCTTCGATAAAAGGCTGTCCTGCAAATCCCACATCCACAGTCATAATCGTCAGCATATCAATACGATTCAAATAATGCTTAATACTCGAAAGAGAAGTGGCCGGATTTAATACAACTCCTTTTTTGCATCCCAGCGATTCAATTAAATTCATCACGCGAAATGCATCGGTATTGATTGTTTCTGCATGAGGTGAAATATAAGTTGCCCCTGCTTTTGCGACCAATTCAATCCAATCTGTAGGATTCGTTGTCATCAAATGAACATCTAAAGGAAGATCTGTCAAGGTTCCAAATGCCTTGATTAAATCTGGTGATAATGTAATATTTTTACAAAAATGTCCATCCATAATATCACAATGGTACATATCAATTCTTTTATTCAATACGTCCATCTGCTCTTTTATATTCAAAAAGTCCATACACATCAACGATGGCGCAAACTCTGCTTTCATTCTCATATCCTCCTAGTTTAATCTACAATCTGCTGCTATTAAAAGCGCCCCTACTAAAACTGCATCATCCATCAATTTTGCAGGTACAATTTTATATGTCCCCTTATTGGCTACAAAAGCAAACCGCTCCGTATAATAGCGGATTGCATCGAATAATATATCTCCCATTTTAGCTACACCGCCTCCAATTACAATGCGATCTGGTGCTTCTAACGCAAGGACATTAGCAAGTCCAATAGAAAAAGAACATGCCACTCTTTCTATTTCTGCTTTCGCAAACAAATCTCCTTCTCTTGCCGCTCTAGCTAGATCAAATGCTTTTATTCCAGCTTTTCCGTATAAGGAAGATTCCTCAGAAATATAATTTTTCTGATTTAAACGCGTCTCAATACTCTTTCCAGAACAAATCAATTCAAGCCGTGTAACACTCCCTGGTTCTGCTCTTGTCCAATCTGGGATCAAAGAATTTCCCAGATAAGAAGCACCATAGCCAATCCCATCATAATAATTTCCGTTAATATAAAGGCCACCGCCAATTCCGGTTCCAATATTTGTATAAAATAAATTTTTAGAACCGATTCCTGCCCCAAGATGAAGCTCAGCGATTCCTCCTACCACTGTATCATTGAATACAGTTGTTTTAATCCCCAGCTCTTTTTCAAACCATTCCTTTAGCTTAAAATCATCCCAGCCCGGAACCTGCAAAGAACACAATACTCTTCCACTGGAAGTCTCAAGAGGACCGCCAAATCCAACTCCTATCCCTTGAATCCCCTCCATGTTCTTCAAAATTTCTTTTGCTTTTTTTCGGATCCATTCCAATATATCGGAAGCACCATTCTTATATTCTAATTGAACTGTATCTTTATACAGCAACTCCCCTTTTGAAGTTCCCACAGCAATCTGCTGCTTTGTTCCTCCAATTTCAATGCCAATATATCTATTCATGCCAGGAAGCTCCATACTTCTTTTCTATATCCGAAATCATCTCTACTCTCATTCCATGACGCCCACCTTCAAATTCAGCCTCAAAAAATGCGTCAACAATCATTTTAGCCAGTTCAGATCCAACCACCCTAGCTCCCATTGCGATAATATTAGCATTATTATGCTGTACCGTCAATCTTGCTGAATATGGTTCGCTGCAAACAGCAGCACGGATTCCCGGAACTTTATTCGCTGCCAGAGAAATTCCGATTCCTGTTCCGCAAACTAAAACTCCTTTGTCAATCTCTCCGCGCATAAGTGCCTCTGCAACCTTTAACCCATATTCTGGATAATTCACCTTGACAGCCGGATCATAAGCACCATAATCAATACACTCATATCCCTTTTCTTTTAAATGCTCCATTAATACATTTTTCAATTCGATTGCGACATGATCACACCCAAATCCGACTTTCATTTGATTCTCCTCCTTTTGGCAACAAAATTCTTTTTAAATATCTGAGCCGACAGCATTACTGCATCGGCCCAGATTATCTTTCATCAAAAAACGAATCTACATTGATTTCCTTTGTTCTCTACTCAGCAAGAAAATCTGCTGCATTACTGGAATCAATTACCACAGACTCAACTGGGGTTGTTTCTGGGAATGTTCCAACTTCTCCCTTATTTCCTTCTTCTACAGCTTTTACTAACAGTTCCAGGCTTGTTGCTCCAATCTTAGCTGGATCCTGAGCAACCGTTGCGCTAAGTTGACCATCTTTTACAGACTGAACAGCTTCTTTATCACCATCTGTTCCTACTACCAGAATCTCTCCAACCTTATCTGCGTTGATAACCGCCTGCATTGCTCCTAACGCCATTCCATCATTACAGCAATAGATTCCCTTTAATTCCGGATACTGCTGAATATATGTAGACACAACATCCATTGCAATCTGACGGTCCCAATCTGCGGACTGGCTTCCAATAATTTCCATACCGCCATCTTCAAATGCTTTTGTAGCTCCATTTGTTCTGTCCTCTGAAGACTGATCCCCAGATTTTCCCTCAATCACTGCAACCTGAGCACCTTTTTCCAGCTTATCAACGATAAACTGAGCACCCTTATTTCCAACTGCAACATTATCTGTTGAAACAAATCCAACTACAGATCCACCCTGGTTTGCCAGTTCTGCTTCGTCAAACTTTGCATCCACATTGATAACCGTAATTCCCTTCTGAGTTGCCTGTCCGATTGCAGGAAGCACATTCACAGAAGATAAGGGAGCTACACCAATTCCAGTATACCCCTGATTAACTGCATTCTCAACAATTGCCAGCTGACCCTCTAAATCCTGCTCACTCTGCGCTGCATAGAGGTCAACTTTCACTCCCAGTTCTTCTGCCTTATCCTCAATTCCATTCCACATCTTTACCCAGAAGTCTGTGGCTTGTGTCTTTAAAATCATTGCATAGGTTGCATCGGAAGCAGCTTCTGATTTTGCAGCCTCTGTCTCTTTCTTTGACTCCGCTGCCGCCTCTGTTGCTTCAGACTTTTCTGCTGCTGTTGTAGCTTCTGCTGCTGGGGCAGCTGTTGTTTCCGCTGACTGGGAAGAACACGCTGAAAGCCCCATGACCATTGCTGTGCACACCGCCATTGTTAATAATTTTTTCTTCATATTTCCTCCTTCTTGTCTGTTAGACACTTGAAAAATCCTTTTTGGATTTTCCACCCCTTTATTTACAATATCAGTTTATCCTGACATTGTTTTCCATGTTTCATTAAAATTATTTCTTAGAGGCCACAATATGGTCTATGGCAACAGAAATAATAATCAATGCGCCCATTACGATTTTCTGATAGCTACTTGGAATTGTTAACGCAGTCATTCCATAATTGATTACACCAATAATCAGGCCTCCTACAACCACACCTGGAATCTTTCCCTTACCACCCATAAAACTGGTTCCACCAATAATAGAGGCTGCAATAGCATAGGTTTCATATCCAGTTCCTGCTGTAGGAGCTGCCGCACCTACTCGCCCTAAAAGAACAATACCAGCTATACCAGAACATGTTCCTGAAATCATAAATACAATTAAAGTATGCAATTTTACATTTACACCAGAGTACCATGCTGCATCCTTATTTCCTCCTAAAGCATAAATATTCCGTCCAGCTTTACATTTACTTGTAAAAAACCACAGGATTACTGCTGCGATTAACGCAATGATCACAGTTACCGGAATAAACAAAACACTGGCGCTCATAGCTGTTGTAAAGCTGGTAGGGAAACCGTAAATATTTTGAGATTTAGATATAACTAACATAGCTCCCTGGAAAATAGACTGTGTTCCTAATGTAATAATAAATGGATGAAGCCCTGTTTTGTTTACCAGCATCCCATTGATTGCTCCAGCTAATGTTCCCAAAAGGATTCCTACTAAAATCGCTGCTGGAACTGGAACTCCCATCACCATCATTTTGGCTGATAAAATACCCACCAATCCTGCAACTGCTCCAACAGAAAGATCAATTCCAGCAATCAAAATCGCAAAAAATTCTCCAAGAGCCAATAGAATATTAACAGAGGATTGTTTCAAAATCTGAGGAATACTGCTTGAATTAAATACGCTGCTGGGCTTCGCAATCGTCAAAACCACTAAGAGCAATAAAAATATCCCTATTGTTCCATATTTCTGCCACAAAACCCCGAAACTATAACTTTGTTTATTCACTTTCTTCTCACTCATTTTATCCACCTCTTTATTCTCCTGTAGAGACCTTTACAATTTTTTCTTCCGTTGCTTCCTTTACACCACATGTCATGCGAATCTGTCCATCCCGGAAAACACAGATTGTATCACATACGGAAAGCAATTCTGGCAGCTCGGAAGATACCATCAGAACGCCTTTCCCTTCCTTTGCCAACTTTCTCATTAAAACATATATTTCGCTTTTACTTCCAATATCAATTCCCTTTGTAGGCTCATCAAAAATAATAACCTTTGAATCCGCAGCCATCCACTTGCCTAATATAACCTTCTGTTGATTTCCTCCCGAAAGCTCTGTAATATTCTGTTCTACATCACGACACTTGATGCTCATATCCTGTTTTTCTTTTGCCGCATAATCATCTTCTTCTTTTTGATCCAAAAGTCCAACCAATCCTCCTGCTCTGGAACTTTTAAGGAAAGGTACAATAGAAATATTTTGTTTTATACTAAAATTATCTAAAAATCCTGTTTCTCTTCGATTTTCTGTAACCATAGCAAGTCCATTTTTAATTGCCTGATATGGATTTTTAATTTCTACCTTTTCTCCATTTATGAACACTTCACCACTCTGTCTCGGCTCCGAACCAAAAATAGCATTCATCAGCTCACTTCGTCCTGATCCCACAAGCCCTGCAAATCCTAATATTTCTCCTTTATGAACTGCAAACGATACATCTCTTACTTTCTTATCATTGCGTGTGATATTTTTTACCTCAAAGATAACAGGTTCTTTTGACAAATCCTTTCCACTTTCATTATGATAGGTTCCCTTAATTTCACGCCCTACCATCATCTTAATCATATCGTCAACAGATACCTCGCTGACCTCTCTGGTTCCTACATAAGTTCCATCTTTCAAAACAGTAACCCGATCGCCAATCTGCTTAATTTCATCCATTTTATGGGAAATATATACAATTCCTTTTCCCTCACTCTTTAACTGGCGAATGATGCTGAATAAATGCTCTGTTTCTGAAGTTGTAAGTGACGTCGTCGGCTCATCCATAATAATTACATCTGCATTAGAAACCAATGCTTTTGCAATCTCACACTGCTGCTTTTCTGAAATACTGATTTCTTCTACTAAAGTATTTGGATTCCTTTTTATTCCGACCTTTTCAAAAACCTCTTTTGCTTTCTCATTCATCTTTTTATAGTCTACAAGCGACATTCCTGCCACCTTTTTACAGGGTAGTTTCCCTACAAATAAATTTTCCAAAAGAGAAAGCTCATTAATAACACTTAATTCCTGATAGATAATACTAATTCCATTTTCGTAAGAATCCTTTGGGGTAAGGCTTTCATATTCCTTACCTTTTAATATAATCTTACCTGATGTCGGCTTATATACACCGCTTAAAATCTTCATCAGTGTAGACTTTCCAGCGCCGTTTTCTCCTAAAAGAACATGCACTTCTCCAGCTCTTATGTCAAACGATATGTCGTCCAAAGCCCTTACGCCTGGAAATTCTTTTGTAACGTGTTCCATTTTAACCAATGCTTCCATACTATTCGGCTCCCTTTTTTCCTTTCCCTTTTTTTTGATAACAGCTTGTAGATCGTCGTTTTTCCAAGGTTACTGGAATACAGACATCGCTGTTTTCTATATTTTCTCCCTGAATCATTTTCAAAAGTGCTTCCCCTGCACTCAAAGCAATCGCCTGCGTATTTTGAGCGATAGTGGTAATAGGAGGATCACAAAAACCAGAAGTAGATACATTGTCAAATCCAACTACCTTTACGTCTTCTGGAACCCGGTATCCGTTTCCAATCAAAGCATGGATAATACCAAGAGCCATCATATCATTTGTGGTAAAAACGCCGTCGAAGTAAAGTCCTTTATCCTTTAATACTTCATCCATTTTTTGTTTTGCGTTTTCATAATCCGGATACGACCAGATTTCCATATTTTTCTGCGGCTCATAACCCATTTCTTTTAAAGCCCGTATATATCCATCCCTTCTTCTCCTTACAGGTGATCTGCGCCTTACATCTCCAAAAAAAACTGTCTTTTCACATCCACTTCCAAGCAATTCACATGCCGCCATATAACCGCCTTTTTCATTGTCAGAATGAATAAGAACCTTTGCATTTTTAGGAGAGCGATCAACATATACCACTGGTACTCCTATTTTTTCGCTGCTCAAAACTTCATTTTTTCCTGAAATATAGATTACTCCATCTACATTTTTTGTAAGAAGATTATGTAAATGGATATTTTCTAATTTTGAATCCTCGTTCGAATCACAAATTAACAAAGCGTATTTATAATCTAAAAAAAACAGATCCAATCCTCTTATTATTTTTGCAAAAAATTCATTCGTAATATCGGGAACCATAACCCCAATACTAAGGCTTTTATTTGTTCTAAGTCCACTAGCATTTGCATTAGGAATATAACGATATTCTTGTATGATCTTCCTTACCTGTTCTTCTGTTTTCTTTGAATACCCTCCGCGATTATTGAGTACCCGTGATATTGTGGCAACCGAAACTCCAGCAAGCTCCGCAATTTGGCTGATTGATAGTTTTTTTTCCATAATTTTCTCCACAATTCCTATAATCGGGTTCCGTAATGGATTACCGTAATCGTTTACGTAATTTCTATAAAAAATAATAGCACTTTATGGATTAAGATGCAAGTTGTTTTCATTATTTTTTATATTCTGCACATATATACCTTCTATTTTTTATGTATTTTTACCATATCTTTTGTATCCTATTTATTTTTCTTTATAACTGTTACATATTCAAAAAAAGGCATCCACACTGGAACGCCTTTTTCAATAATATTATTATTTTGCCTTGATCTTCCGTATTTTTCACAACCATCAATACAGATTCTTCACCTTAAATTCCTTTTCCAGCTCCCTGCGCTGATCCTTCTTGGCAATATCTGCCCTCTTATCATAGAGCTTCTTTCCCCTGGCAAGGCCGATCTCCACCTTTACCAGACTTCCCTTAAAGTATACCTGAAGCGGAACCAGGGTATAACCCTTTTCCGAAATCTTTCCATTCAGCTTTAAGATCTCATTTTTGTGAAGAAGGAGCTTCCTAACCCGCAGGGGATCCTTGTTAAATATGTTCCCCTTCTCATAAGGGCTGATATGCATGCCATAGACAAACACTTCACCCTGGTCAATCTTCACAAACGCTTCCTTCACACTGCATTTTCCCATGCGGACCGATTTTACTTCTGTACCGAAAAGCTCAATACCGGCCTCATATTTTTCATCGATAAAATAATCATGGTACGCCTTTTTATTGTTGGCTACCAGTTTTATACTAGCCTTCAATCCTCCCAACCTCCTTGCTGCCGCCATTTCTCCAGACGGCTGCCATTGCAATCATCATACTATATCCGAAAAAACAAGTAAAGAAATTCTTTTCTTCCTTTCCGAAAAATCCTCTGACCCTGTTACTGTTTACCGGCTTGCCAGCGAACCGTGACCTAATCCCATTCCTTAGCCAGAACGAAATTCACCGTTCGCATCAAGCGATCCACCGATGCCACCTGCACCCGGACAGGCTGTCCTAATTTATAGGTTTTCCTCGTCATCTCTCCCACCAGCTGATAATGCTGCTCGTCAAACACATAATAATCGTCCCTGAGCTCACTCATGGAAATAAGCCCTTCCACTGTGTTGGGAAGCTCCACATACAATCCCCAACCTGCCACACCGGAGATTACGCCGTCAAACTCATGGCCAATATACTGGGCCATATATTCGCACTTTTTCAGCTTATCCGTCTCACGCTCTGCCTCCTCTGCCCTCCGCTCCAACGCTGAAGACTGCATGGCCACACCGGGAAGAATGGACTCATAATGGCCTGCCCGTTTCTCTCCCAGGCCTCCATGAAGATTTTCCTTAATAATCCGATGGATCTGAAGATCCGGGTAACGCCGGATAGGGGAGGTAAAATGGGTGTAATACCGGGCTGCCAGCCCAAAATGGCCGGAACACAGGGTAGTATACTTTGCCTGCCGCATAGAACGCAGCGTCAAGCGTGACAGAAGGATCTCCTCCGGCGTATCCTGGATCTGTTCCAAAAGCTTTTGAAGCTCTTTTGGATGGATCTCTCCCTGCTGAAGCCGTATTCTATATCCAAAATTATGGAGAAAGATTGAAAATTGCTTCATTTTTTCTCCGTCCGGCTTGTCATGGGTTCTGTAAAGGAAAGGAAGGGACTGCCAGAAATAATCTTCCGCCACCGTTTCATTGGCTGCCAGCATAAAATCTTCGATCAAACGGGTGGCTGTATTCCGCTCCCGCATAGCGATCTCTAAGGGCTTTCCCTTTGTGTCCAAAAGGATCCTGCTCTCCGGAAAATCAAAGTCAATGGCTCCCCTCTTTTTGCGCCGTTCCCTGAGGATATGGGATACATGGGCCATCAGCTGGAACATGGGAACAAATTCCTCATACTCTGCCATGACCTTAGGATCCTCCTTCTCCACAATATCGTTCACCGCATCGTAGGTCATACGCCGGTCTACCCGTATCACGGTCTCCGCGATCTGATGTCCCTCCACATTTCCCTCCTCGTCCAGCTCCATCATACAGCTGAGAGCCAAACGGTCGGTTCCTTCATTGAGGGAACAGATTCCATTGGAAAGACGGTGAGGAAGCATAGGGATCACCCGGTCTACCAGATAAACGCTGGTTCCCCTCTTGAGTGCCTCCCGGTCCAGGGCACTTCCTTCTTTCACATAATGGGTCACATCCGCAATGTGAACCCCCAGGGTATATCCCCCTTCCTCGCGTCGGCTTATGGTCACAGCGTCATCCAGATCCTTTGCATCCGCCCCATCAATGGTGACTGTGGGAAGACTGCGCAGATCCAGCCGGTTCTTCAGCTCCTCCTCCAGGATCCCTGATTCTAATTCCTCGGGGCAGTTCTGGGCTTCCTCCATTACCTGCTGCGGAAATTCTTCCGGCAGGCCGTAGGCCCGGACAATGGATAAAATATCCGTTCCGGGATCGTTGACATGCCCCAGGATCTCTGTGATCACTCCTTCCGGCTTATGGTTGCCGTTCCCAAAGGATTTCAAGCGCGCAACCACCTTATGGCCTGTCATAGCCCCCATATCACATCCCTGGGGAATAAAAATATCTCTGGAAATCTTCTGATTATCCGGAATAACAAATCCAAATCCTTTATTCTTCTGATAATATCCAACTACCTCCCGGTTGGCATGCTCCAGAACCCGGATCACATCTCCCTCCGGACGGCGTCCTTTCCCTGCTTCCTGCCCATCTATGACGATCTGTACCCGGTCTCCATGAAGGGCTCCTCCCGTTTTTTCCCCGGGAATAAACACATCCTGCTCCATCCCCTCTACTGTGACAAATCCAAACCCCTTGGGATGGCCGGTGAACAGTCCATTAACAGAAAAGGACTCTAATTTTCCGTATTTTCCCTTCTTCGATATCCCAATCCGACCCTCCGACACCAGATACCCCAGCACTTCTTCCAGCTCTCCCCTCTGGGATTTAGGTATTCCCAGAAGAACCCCGATCTCTTTTGCCTTCATAGGAACATAAGATGGATTCTTTATAACCTCTTCCAAATGCTTTGCCCGTTCTTCTAATAATTCTTTCTCCATATAACCTCTTTTCTCAGCTCAAATTCCTTCCCTTGCTTCCGGCCCCTTCCCATGGATCCTAAAAGCCTTCTATCTTTTTATGGGCCGTCACGCAGTTTCTTCATTTACATGAAAATGCAGCAGTTCCGCCATGCAGAAAATAAATGAAAAAATAAAACACCCTTATATCACTACAAGGGTGTTTCCAAATTCATTTCATTATCTTACTGTCCCATTACCTTCAAGATCACATTCAGGGCAATGGTAAGAAGCATAAATACAATTGCGCCGTATCTGGTAAAATGCTCCAGAGTTCCTTCCATGGAACGGCCCTTATTTTTGCTCCAGTAACTGTCTGCGGAGATTCCTCCGATTGCACTTCCCAATCCGTTGGACTTTCCCTCCTGCATCAGAATTACCACAGATATGCAAACACCAAGAATGACATATATAATTGACAAAATGATACGGATAACTGACATCTGACTGCACCTCTCCAATTTCTTATGGTTAAATAGCTAAACATAAACATTCTATCATACTTCATTCTGAAATACAACTAGTTTTTCTTGAGTTTTCGTAACAGTATAAGCCATTTATGATAATGTCTCAGTATATCACAAATGAAAATGTCCCGGATA